>JACPAP010000026.1 GCA_016180765.1 Gemmatimonadota bacterium | reverse complement strand
CTCGTCGTTGGGGAGGCGGTGGATGCAGACGTTCAAGAACGAGCCCAGCACCAACCCGAAGGCAAGGCCGAGGAATGGAGGCATGGAGTCCGCGCGAAAGCGCGGCCCCCCGGGCGGAGCGCCCGGGGGGCCGTCCTACACGAGCGTCCGGCTCAGTACGACGTCCAGATCGACCCCTTCGTGTCCGTATGGGTGCAGTTCACCCACACCGTGCCGAAGTTCGAGTCACCCGGAGCGTTCACGTACGCCCAACCCGCCCCGTCCGTGATGGCCAGGGTGCCCGAGTTCTCGACCATCGACGCCAGGTCCTGATGGTAGTTCGGCGCCTTGGCCTTCGGGATGGGGCTCGGCGCCGGCTTGGACGCCTTGGAGGGCAGGTGGACCGGCTGGGCCGCGTCCACGAGTGGGGCGTCGCGTCGCTGGGCACGCTCACCAGCGATCCCGCGCTGCGTGCACTCAGGGCCGGTCGCCGCTACGCCGAACTCCGGCAGCGGATCATACCCCTCCAGGACGTTCAGCGCCTCGGCCATGGTGACGCCGCCGGAACTGGAGGGAGGCATCGAGTAGATCGTGTGGCCGCGATATTTGATCACGATGGGATCACGCCATACCGGGCGGTACGCGGCGAGGTCCGCCTTGGTGATGATGCCGTTGCCCCGGTCCATTTCCTCGACCATCAGATCGGCCGTGCGTCCCTGGTAGAAGGCGCGCGGGCCGCTGTCGGCGATGGCCTGGAGCGTCACCGCGAGGTCAGGCTGCTTGAGCGTGGTCCCGGGCCCCGGCGGATTGCCACCCGGCAGGAACTGCGCCCGGGACGCGGCGAAGCGGCGCAACCGATCCGCCGAACCGCCGATCGAGCGACTGCGGAACTCGTCCACCACGAACCCGTCACGGGCCAGGCGGATCGCCGGGGCGACGACCTGGGTCCACGTGAGCTTGCCGTAGCGGCGATGTGCCTCGGCGAGCCCGGCCACGCTCCCGGGGACGCCGGCCGCGAGATGCCCGGTCAGGCTCTGGTCCGTGAGCCTGCCTTGGGCGTCGAGATACATGTCGCGGCTGGCTTGGCCGGGCGCGGTTTCGCGGTAGTCGAGGGCGTTGGTCCTGCCGTCCGCGAACCGGATCACCATGAACCCGCCGCCGCCGATGTTCCCCGCTTCGGGATGCACCACCGCGAGCGCGAAGCCCACGGCCACGGCCGCGTCCACCGCGGAGCCGCCCTGCCGCAAGATCGCGGCGCCGACTTGACTGGCGAGGGGACTGCCGGACACCACCATGCCGCTCGCCCCGGTGTCGGCCTTGAGGCTGGCGAACAGGGGCCACGCCGCGGGCATATTGGTGGGCGGTCGGGTGGCGACCGGCTCCGGAAGCGCGGACGGCGCGGGGGCGCACGCGGCGAGGAGAACGGTGCCAAGCAGCCAGAGCCGGGCGGACGCTGGGACGCGGGTCATGGATTCCTCGTGCCGTTCCAACTTGTCAGGCCAAGTCTCGCCCAGGCGTGCCGACCACGCGAGTTGGAACGGCACTCGTTGACCGGTGCCTGGGGAGCGTGGAGATTTAGCATCCCCTACCGGGCCAGCGATGTCAACTCCCGAGTTCCACGATCCTCGGCTCACCGAACAACGTAATCCCCGCACCCAGGCGATCGATGTCGCGCCGTCACTGGACATCGTGGACCTCATGAATGCGGAGGATCGACTGGTGCCGGAGGCGGTGCACGCCTGCCGGACGGAGATCGCGCGGGCGGTTGACCTCGTGGTGGACGCGTTCCACGCCAAAGGGCGGCTGGTCTACGTGGGGGCAGGCACCAGCGGCCGGCTGGGCGTGCTGGACGCCACCGAGTGCCCGCCCACCTTCGGCACTTCGCCGGAGATGGTGGTCGGGATCATCGCCGGCGGGCTGCCGGCGCTCACCCGGAGTCAGGAGGGCGCCGAAGACGACACCGCGGCGGCGGTGCACGACCTGAACGCCCATGGCGTATCCGCCAAGGACGTGGTCCTTGGTATCGCGGCGAGCGGGACCACGCCCTACGTGCGCGCCGCGCTGGGACGGGCGCAGCGGGTGGGCGCCAAGACGGTCCTGCTCACGTGTTCCGAGCCTCCTCCCGACGTGGCCGGGGCGTGCGACGTGGCGATCGTGGTGCGGGCGGGACCCGAGGTCCTCACGGGCTCCACCCGACTCAAGGCGGGGACGGCCACCAAACTGGTGCTCAATACCATCACCACGGCGGCGATGATCCGGCTGGGCAAGGCGTACGGCAACCTGATGGTGGACTTGATGGCCTGGAGCGAGAAGCTCAAGGACCGCGGCGAGCGCATCGTGATGGAGGCGTGCCGGGTGGACCGCGCGCGGGCGCGGCGCGCCGTCGAAGACGCCGGCGGCAGCGTGAAGCTGGCCGTGGTCATGGTGCGTCGAGGCGTGGATCGGGAGGCGGCGCGGCGGCTGTTGGACGAGGCCGGAGGGCTGGTGCGCCGGGCCGCGGGGGACCCGCCGCCGGTCTCGTGAGCCCGCTCGTGCCGTTCCAGCGCGTCCCGCCCAGCACGCTCCTGCGATGACCAGGAAAGGTGGAACGGCACTCGCGGTAGGCCTCATGTCGGGCACGTCGCTGGACGGCGTGGACGCTGCCCTGGTCGAGCTCGGGCCGCGGGACCGGGTCACGCTACACACGTTCTGCAGTGAGCCGTACACGCCCGACGAGCGAACGCGTATCCTGGACGCGATCGCCGGCGGTACGGCGCGGGAGCTCGCGACGCTGCACGTGTGGTTGGGCGAGCGGTTCGCGACCGCGGTGGAGCATCTGCTCCGCGAGGCAGGGATCACGCCGGCGCAGCTCGCCTTCGTCGCGTCGCACGGGCAGACGGTGTGGCACGAGCCCGGGCGCGCGTCCCTCCAGCTGGGCGATCCCGCGGTCCTGGCGGAGCGATTCGGGGTGACCGTGGTGAGCGACTTCCGCTCGCGCGACGTGGCGGCCGGGGGCCAGGGCGCGCCGCTGGTGCCGATCGCGGACGCGTTGCTGTTTGGCCATCCGCGTCACGGGCGAGCGCTACTCAACATCGGCGGCATGGCCAACGTCACCTGGGTTCCACAACGGGGACGGACCGACGGCGTAGTGGCGTTCGACACCGGACCCGGTGTGGCGGTGCTCGATGCGGTGGTGCGGGCCGTCCGTCCGGACCTGGCCTACGACGAAGACGGCAGGCTCGCCGCGCAGGGCCACCCCGTGCCCGGCGTCGTGGATGCTCTGCTGGCGGGCGCGTTCTTCCGCGCGCCGCCGCCCAAGAGCACCGGGAGGGAAGCCTTCGGCGAGGCGTTCGCGGCGCGGCTCCGTGAACGGGCGCTGGCGGAGCAGCCGGCGGCGTCCCCAGCGGATCTCGTGGCAACGGCGGTCGCGCTCACGGTGCGCTCGATTGCGGATCAAGTTACCCGCTGGCTCCCGAAGGATGGCGAGCGCGACTTCCTGGTGGCGGGAGGGGGGGCGCGAAACCGGACGCTGATGCGCCAGCTGGCCGCCGGGTTGCCCGGCTGGCAGGTGGGTCTCTTCGCCGATGAGTTCTTCGACGGCGACGCCAAGGAGGCCGTGGCGTTCGCCTTCGTTGGCTGGCTCACCCTGGAGGGGCGGCCCGGGAACGTGCCGAGCGCCACTGGGGCGCGGGGCCCCCGAGTGCTGGGGAGGATCACGCCACCGTGACGCCGGTCGCCCGGCTGGTCTTCCCGGCGCTTCGGTGGCGTCGCCGCACGGGATTCGACGACGAGCGGCTGCGCATCGAGCGCACGCTCGAGCTCGGTGTCGGCGGGTACATCTTCTTTGGCGGCACCGCCGACGCTGCCAGCGCGTTGATCCGCGAAATCCAAGCGGCGGCGCCGCATCCCCTGCTGTTCGCGGCGGACTTCGAGCGGGGCGTGGGACAGCAGTTCACCGACCGCACCCAGCTGCCGCCTCCCGCCGCGCTCGGATTCCTGGGCCAATCGGACCTTACGGCGCGTTGCGGACAGATCACGGCGCGCCAGGCGCGCCAGGTGGGGATCAACTGGGTGTATGCTCCAGTGGCGGACCTTGACGTGGAGCCCAACAACCCGATCGTCCAAACCCGAAGCTTCGGGGATCTCCCGGATCAGGTCGGCGGGCACGTGGGCGCCTGGATCCGTGCCGCCGAGGCGGAGGGAGTGGCGACCAGCGCCAAGCACTACCCGGGGCACGGCCGGACCACCGCCGACAGCCATGAGACGCTGCCCCGGGTGGATGCGCCGCTCGACATCCTGGCGGCCTCCGATCTCAAGCCGTTTGCCGACGGGATCGCGGCGGGCACGCGGTCCGTCATGTGCGCGCACGTGGCGTACCCCGCCTGGGACTCCAGCGGGCTTCCCGCGTCCTTGTCGGCGCCGGTACAGCGGCATCTGCGAACCGCGCTGGGCTTCGACGGCGTGATCGTGACGGACGCGCTGATCATGGAGGGCGTGTTGCGTGGGCGCGGCGCGGCGGGCGCGGTGGTCGCGGCGGTGACGGCGGGCGCCGACGCGCTGCTGTATCCGCAGGATGCCGAGGCCGTGGTGAAGGCGCTCGACGCGGCCGCGGGCAAGGCGCTCCCGAGCGCGCGGGTGGACGACGCGCTGGCCAGGATCGCCCGATTGGTGGAGGCGGTATCCGGGCCCGCCTCGAGCGCCCCGGATCTGGCGGAGGATGGTGCGTTCGCCGACGCACTGGCGGACATGACGCTGCACGTCTTACGCGGCGAGGCGCTGGGGTTGGTGCAGCCGCTCGAGGTCGTGATGGTGGACGACGACGTGGGTGGGCCGTATGCGGTCGGCCCTCGGGACCTGCTCCAGCGACGGCTGGCGGAACTGGGCGTTCGGATGGGGCGGGGGGGCTCGCGAATCCTGCTGGTGTACTCGGAGCCGCGTTCCTGGAAGGGCCGCGCCATGTTGGGGGACCGCTCACTCGGTGCCATCCGTCGCGCGGCGCCGACCACGGCGCTCGTCATCCTCTTCGGTCACCCCCGGCTGGAGGCCCAGCTCGAGGGCACGACGCCGGTGCTCTGCGCTTGGCACGGCCAGCCGCTGATGCAGCACGCGGCGGCGCGCTGGGTGGCGGCGCGGCTGGGTTAGGGCGGTGTCCCGGTGCCGATGAGAGGGCCGGTGGGTCCCGCAGGGCGCGTTAGTGCCCCGGCTTTGTGCGACGATGCCCCGCGGGCGGAAGCACTACAGCGCCCGAAGGGACCCACCGGCCCTCTCATCGGCCTCTGAGGTACCGAGCCGGTAGCTCCACACTCGGCCCCACGCCCCGCCACATGATGTTCGCGATCCACCAGCGCTCGCCGTCCCAGGTGAGCTGGATGCTGTTGATCCCGCGCTGGATCACATCGCCGTCCGCGGTGCGCCGCGACTCGTAGCTGGAAAACACGTGGACGATGTTCTCGAACCGCTCCTCCACCCGGCCGATCTCGCGCTCGAAGAAGCCGCGTTCCTGGAGTGACGGACCGCTCCCGGTAACGTAATCCTCGACGCTCAAGAACCGCGCCCGTCCCTTGACGCTCCCCTCCGGGAAGCCGGTGGGGATCAACTTCGCCTCGGGGACGAACAGGGAGCGGAAGCTGTCCCAGTCGCGGGCCTGGCCCGCGGGGCCGGAGATCACGCCGTACAGGGCGGCGATGATGCCGTCCACGGTCGCCACGTCTGCGACTGCGGCGGTCGGCACCGTACCACCCGTGGGAGCCGTGGTCTGGGCACCCGCCGGCGCCGCCAGCGTCACAGCCAGAACCGCCAACACCTGCTTCGTCATGGCGCCCTCCATCAGGCCTATCGCTTCACGACGGACACAGTGACCTGGGACGGGTATCTACGGGAGTGGTGCACGGCGTTGTGCGCCACCACGCCCCGGGTTTCATCGTAGTTCTTGCCGCCCGTGTTCAGGTTGCGGTCGAACCGCGGGAAGTTGCTGCTCGACACCTCGATCCGGATGCGATGGCCCGCGTCGAAGTAGTTGCTGGTGGTCATGGCCTGAAATACGACCTTGTAGACCTGGTCCTTCTCCATCCAGACCAGCGGCTTGTCGTAGCCGTCTCGGTACCGCATCCGCTGAATGGTCTCGTCCAGGTTGTAGGCTTTGCCATCGGGATACACGTCGATCAGCTTCACCGTGAAATCGGTGTCCTTGGCGTCGCTCGACACATAGAGCGTCACGTCGATCGGCCCACTCACCTCCATCCCTTCTCGTAGCGGCTCGCTGGTGTACACCAGCACGTCGGGCCGCTCCTCGATCTTGCGCTGGTCGAAGGCCCCACCCTGCACGGCGTTGCCGGTGCAACACACGTTGCCGCCGTGGGACGGCACCGGGTCCAGGGGGTCGTAGGTGAAGCGATCGGCGGCCTCCGCCCGCGGGAGTTGGGCGGTGAGCACGCCATCGCCGTTCGACGTGTTCGCCTTGCCGCCGCTGCCGAGGTAGAAGGTCAGGGGCGCGGCCCCGGCCGGAGGCCACGTGTCCGACGACTGCCATCGGTTGAGGCCCATGGTGTAGTAGCGGACCTTGGGGAGGGTATCGAGCAGCGCCGACTTCTCGCCCTTGAGGAAGACATCGAACCAACCGTACGTGAGCGCGTCGTAGTCGTACCGCGCGTCGCCCACGTTGCGCTCACCCACCACCAGACTTTCGGTGGCCCGCCGGTAGGCGCAGTGTAGCGTGGGAGCGATCACCGCGTACTGGTGGTTCGCGGCGTCGCCCTTCGCGGTCCTGCGGACATGATTGTAGGCCGCGAGGTTGGGCCCGGCGGAGACGTCGTACCACGACATAAACCAGAGGCCGGGCAGGTTGATGGGCATGTCGTCGTGCCAAAGCCCGCCCTGGTACCACGCTGGATCGTGGGGCGCCCGCTGGATCATGGCGCCGCCGGTGGCGACCGGCATGGAATCCGCGAAGATGCCGCGCGGTCCGTCCACGGCGCGCATGATGTCCATGACCGGGAGGTGGCGCAGGGCCTGGGACCAATCCACCGTTGGCAGCTGTTGAGCCAGGTCGAACGCCTTGGACACGCGGATCAGTTCCTCCTGCGAGGTGGTGGGCGGGAACATGGGCCGTATTTGATTCTGCTGGCCGTAGAGCCAGGCGATGAACAGCATCTGGACCGCGCCGCCCCGGTACCAGTTGCCCTGCTCGAAGTACGGCCCCACGCGGCCGATGCCGGCGCCGAAGCCCTGCGGAATGAAGGTCGCGAGGCCGGGCGGCGCGGTGGACGCCACGGCCGGCTGCCACTCCGCAGTGGAGGAGCAGCCGATCAATCCCACCTTGCCGTTGGACCAGGGGCGACTGGAGATCCACTGGATCGCGTCGTAGCCGTCGGTGAGCGGCGGACCCAGGATGTCGTAGTTCCCTTCGGAGAAGAAGTGCCCGCGCTCGTTCATGGTCACATACGCATAGCCCCGCTTCACCGCGTCCAGCTCGGCGGTCATGGCGCGGGGCGCCCCGTTCCGCACATCCCAGAAGTTGAAGTTGTACGGGGTGCGCACGAAGATGGTCGGGTACGTGCGGGACCCGTCTTTGGGGCGGTAGATGTCCGCGGCCATGCGCTTGCCGTCGCGCATGGGCACCATGATCTTGCGCTCGATCACGGCCAGCGATGCCAGCTGATGCTCCAGGTCCCAGCGCTGCTGGACCTGCTCGGGGCTTAAACCCCCGGCGCGTCCCTGGGCGGGGGCGGCCGGGGCGGCGGCCGCGAGCGCCGCTGCTACGCACACGGACGCGGGGCGTAGATGGCGGACGGTTCCTCTCATGGTCTGTCCTCCCATTGGTCGTGGTCGGCGCGTGCGGTTCCAACCATCTGATGCCCCTGGCGCTGTTCGCGGCTGCTCGGCCAGTTGGAACGGCATGAGCGCGGGGGCGGGAAGGTGGAACGGGATAAGGCTTCGCGAGCTCCCTACCGGTTACTGCTGCTGGCCGACAAACGGAGCGGCGAGCTGCCGGGCGTGGGCGATCGGCACCCCGAACACAATCCGGCCGCCGGTTCCCGGCTGCCCACCGTAGAGTATGGCCACCACGTTGCCGGCGCGGTCGAAGATGGGGCTGCCGCTCGATCCTTCCGCGCCGTAGCCATCCACCTGGACCAGGTCACTCAACACCTTGCTCACCGTGCCGGCCGTCAGGCTGGTGCGCGCCACCGGCTTCCCGCCAACGCGGTCGGACGGTAGCTCCGCGCCCAGCGGGAACCCGATGATGGCCACCGGATCGCCGGGGCGGACTCCAGTGCCTCCGCCGAGCGACTTGACGGCCGGGTTGCCGCCGCGGATGTCCACTTTCACCACGGCGACGTCGGCGACCCGGTCCGGTGAGAGGGCCAGCAGACGGGCCGCGAAAGTCTGATCGGAATCCGCGAACTTGATGCCGATCCGGCTGGGCCGCCGGGTCCCGTCCGGCCCGGCGACCACGTGCCGGTTGGTGATCATGACGCCGTCCCTGGTGATGGCGAACGCCGTGCCTGTAAACACTTCCCCCGGCGCAAGCTCGACGTAGATCATGGCCACGGCGTCCTGATTGGCCTGGTGGATCGCGGAGTAATCCACCTGGGCGGCGAGCTGCTGGTTTCGCAGCGTCTCGGTGGCGCTGGTGAGGCGCGCCCGAAGCGCCGCGACCTGGCCGGCATCGCCGGAGGCACGGGCGGAGGCCAGATCGCGGTTGACGCGCTCGACCTCGGCCTGCGACCGGCGCAGCGCGTCGGCCAGACCCGCGACCTGACCCCGGAGCGATTGCACGGCCGCCTCGGAGGCGGCGAGCACGCTGTCGATCCGCGCCTGCATCGCCTGAGCTTCACGCTCGCGCAGCCCCGCCTGGCGCCGGTTCTCGAACACGAACGCCGCGACCACCAGGAGCAGCACGCCGAACAGCACCGCGGTGAGCGTCCGGAGGCCCTTGGTCTGGCGCCGGACCTCGACCCGGATCTTCTGCGACGTGCTGGTGCGGCCCGATGCCGCGCCAGCCGTCGGCCGCGGTACCCCGCGCGCGCCCGGGGCCGTTTCCACCGAAGGCCGCGGGGCCTGTGCCGCCCCGGCGGGCGGCGCTGGGAGCACCGTGTCCGGTGTCGAGTCGGGCACCAGCCGGAATTCGAAGGTCGGCCCGCCGGTGCCGAGCCGGATCTGGTCCGTGTCGTCCAGCTTGGTGTCGGCCGTGATCTGGTGCCCGTTCACCAGGGTTCCGTTCCGGCTGCCCAGGTCGCGCAGCACCCAGCGCCCACGCTGCCTCAGGATCGCCGCGTGGCGGGCCGAGACGTCCAGTTCCTGGTCCGCGTCGAACCGGAGGTCTGAGGCGGGGTGCCGCCCGATGGCGATGTACGGTTTGGAGAAGACGGCAGTGGTGCCGGCGCTGAACCCGGAGAGGACCCTGATCTGCGGCTTCACAACCTACCCGACGAGCTTGTTCTTGGGCTGGGGCGGCGCGCTGCCCTTATAGACCGGCACGGGCTCGGTGGTGGATTCGGTGTCGAGCAACGGATACACCTCGTGCCCCACGGTCTCGTCGCCCGAGGGGTCCGCCAGTCCGCCACCGTCCAGCCGCGCGATGATCACGGTGATGTTGTCCGGCCCGCCGCGCTCGTTGGCGAGATCAATCAGCTTGCTGCACGCCTCCACCAGGTCCGGCGTGCGGTTGACGACGCCCGCGATCTCGTCCTTCCTGACCTGCCCGGACAGACCGTCCGAGCAGAGCACCACGGCGTCGCCCCGGCGCGCCTCCTGGTGGGTCAGGTCCACCCGGACTCTGGGGTCCGGGCCCAGCGCCTGGAGAATGATGTTCTTGCGCTCGCTCTTCTCGGCCTCCTCTTCCGTGAGCTCCCCGGCGTCCACCAACCGCTGCATCAAGGACTGGTCCTTGGTGAGCTGCACGGCGGTACCGTTCCGCACCAGATACGCGCGGGAGTCGCCCACCTGCGTGAGGTACAGGTGCCCGGCGAGGATGCCGACGGCGGTGGTCGTGGTGCCCATGCCCTTCAACTCGGGGTGCTCTTTGGCGTAGGCGTGGATCTTCTGGTTGGCCAGCTCCACGGCCTCCTTCAAGCGATAGGCGAAGCGCTGGGGCGTGTGTTCGTCGTCCGCGTTCCACTGGGTGATCAGGTGCTCGTACACCACCTTGGCGGCCATGTCGCTGGCCACTTCGCCCGCGGCAGCGCCGCCCATGCCGTCGGCCACCATGATGAGCGAGCCCTTGGGCCCCAATTGGTGGCTCCGGACCTCAGGCTGCAAGGATGCCCGCTGCGCGGTGAGGTCCGCCACCAGGAAGCAGTCCTCATTGTGGTCGCGGTTCCGGCCCAGATCGCTCTTGGCGAAGACCGAGACGCGGATGGCGGAATGCGGCGAGCTCACTGCGGCCTCGTCAGCGATTGCACCATTGCCTGATATGCCCGGACCGTTCCGTCGAGACTGACGGCCTCCCGGGCCCACCGAAGCGCCTCGGAGCGGTTATCGAGCGCCCCCTCGGCGTTTGCCAGCACATACGCGGCCCAGGCCCGCTGCTTCCGGGACAGGCCCGCGGCGTGGTAGTAGGCGCTCGCGGTGTCCTTGATGGCGGACGCGACGTACGCGGGCGTATTCCCGCCCGGATCAAACAGCTCGAAGAGCGCGTCCAGGTGCTCTTGGGCGTTGGCAACAGACACCCGTATCCCGCGCTCCGCTGGCGGCGCCTCGCCTCGAGCGGGGGTGGTGTCTCTGGGTGGTATCGCGGTCGTCTGCGTGTCCGTGGTCTGCCTACGCTGCGTGAGGTCTCGCCCGGTTGCGGTTCCCTGCGTCTGGGAACGATTGCCCGCGGTTCCCTGCTGGGCGGTGTCCGGAGTCACAGACGGAGGGCTGGTCTCCCCGCCGCGGCTGAGTACCACCGCCGCCGTGCCCCCGCCCACCGCCAACACCGCCACGGTGGCCGCGATCGCCATCACCGGTTTCTTCTTCACCGGCGCCGGGGGAGCCGCCGCAACGGCCGGTGTGTCCGGCGTGGGGACGCGGGTCTTCTGACCGCGCGCGGGCGCGCCCGCTCCGGCCACCCGGGTCGCGGCGACCGTGGCGCCGGTGGCCGGCGTGGCCGAGATGATCTGCGTGGCGCCCTCGGTATCCACCGCCAGCGCCGTGTCTCCCATGCCGCCCACCGCGACCACCACATCTCGCGCCATCTCGGCGGCGCTCGCGTACCGCTCGCCCGGCAGCCGCTGCAAGGCCCGGTCCATCACGGCCTGGAGCTGGTCCGGGAAGGGGGTGCCCGAGCCCGCGGCATTCAGCGGCATCGGCTCGTCCGTGAGCCGCTTGATCATCACTTCCTGCGCGCTGTCCGCCTGGAACGGGAGGGTGCCGGTGAGCATCCGGTACAACACCAGCGCCAGCGAGTAGATGTCGCTCCGGCCGTCCAGCTTGTCTCCGGCCAGCTGTTCCGGGCTCATGTACTCCGGCGTGCCCACCACCAGGCCGGTCTTGGTGACTTTCTGGCCTTCTTCCCCGCCCACCGCCTTGGCGATCCCGAAGTCCACCACCTTCACCACGTCCGCGCCGCCACGGCCCCTGGTGATCATGATGTTGTCCGGCTTGAGATCGCGGTGCACGATCCCCAGATCGTGGGCCGCCTGGAGGGCCTCGGCGGCCTGTTGGAAAATCTGCGCTCCCCGCTTGGGCGGGAGGGCGCCTTCGCGCTCCAGCACGTGGCTCAGCGATTCGCCCTCGATGAACTCCATGGCCAGGTAGATCAGGCCGTCCGGGGTTTCGCCGAAGTCGTAAATGGCGCAGACATTGGGGTGATTGATCCGCGCGGCGTTGGTGGCCTCGCGGTTGAACCGGGCGATCGCGTCCGGGTCGTTGGCCATGGATTGCGTCATCACCTTGATGGCGCTCTTCCGGCCCATCTTGACGTGCTGGCCCAGGTAGACGGCGCCCATGCCGCCTTCGCCCAGCTTCTTCTCGATGTGGTAGTTCCCCGCGATGACACTGCCCACCAGGTCACGGGCCCCAGCGGTCTTGAGGGCCGAGCCGTCGTTGGGGCAGAATTTCTGCTCGTCCGGCCACTGATTGCCGCAGGTCGGGCACAGCTTCACGAGAGCTCCACCCGCAGCATCTTGTCGCCCACCAGGAACCGGGACCCGTTCCTGAGCGGAATCTCCCCGCGGACCGAGACGCCCACGCCGTTCCGGCTGCCGGCGTCGAGAATCACGAAGTCAGCGTCCTCGGAGCGGATCTGGGCGTGGGTCCCGCTCATCGACGGATCGTAGGGGAAGATCCAGTCGCCCTCGTCCCGTCCGATGGTCACGTGCCGGCCGGGCGAGAGGTGAATGATGTCCCGCACACTGCCGTCGGCGCGGAGCTGGGTCAGGCTGGCGATGTCCGCGCTGGGGATCAGACTCCCCATCCGTCGCGTGGCATCCCGCTCCGGCGGGTGAGGGCCGGGGTAGCCCAGCCGCCGGAAGCGGATCACCTGCGAGCCGATCAGCAGGAGATCGCCGTCCAGCAGCCGGTGCGGCTCCGCGATGAAGAACCACGTGCCGTTCCGGCTGCCCAAATCGCGCACTTGAATGTCCGCGCCGTGCACGCTGAGCTGCGCGTGGAGCGGCGAGAGGAACGCGTCGTCCGGGAACGCGATGTCGGCGTCCTCTCGGCCGACCGTGGTCTCCTCGCCGGTGACCGGATAGCGGTGCAGGATCTTGCCCCCTTCATCGAGCAGCACCAGGGAGACCTGCTGCGCCCCGCCGATCTGAATGGCGGCCAGGGGCCGCCCGCAGGCGGCGCAGAACTTGGCGCGCTGCGCCAGGGGCGAGCCGCAGTGGGCGCAAGCGGGCCCCGCGCCGGATACCGTCAGCCGCTGGCCACATTGGGGGCAGAAGGGCAGCCCCGGCACGACGGCGCTCCGGCAGGACGGACAGCTTCCGGAGAGAGCCACGGGAGTCGGAGCGCCGGTCACTGGCTGGCAGCCCTCAAACGCATGGTCATGTTCCCGCCCTCACGGGCTTGGTCGTCACGGGCTGGAAGACCACAGAGGAGGCGATTGCGGCGGGCAATCTACACCCCGCCCAAAGGCCGGTCAACCAGACGCCGAATTGACGTAGCTCTTTGAAATTGTGTAGGTTCCGCGCCCATGCCGCAAGCACGCGCCGTTGGCTGGGCGTTGGCCGCCGCAATGCTCACCACCGCATGCCAGCCCGGTCCCGGGGCTCCGACGCCGGTGCTGTGGCCCGGCGGGGCGACGACCGGTCCGCTCGACATCCGCATCGCGTATCCGCGCGAAGGCTCTCGCCAACCCACGGACCAGGGGCTGGTCATCGTGGCGGATTCGTCCGTCGTCATGCAGAGCCGAGATTCCGTCTTCATCTTCGGCAGCGTGGGCCGGGCCGACGCGGTGCTGGTGGTCAATGGCGTCGCCGTTCCCGTCTACCACACCGGCGGATGGATCGCCTGGCTTCCCTTACCGCCGGACACTCTGGCACGGTTTGACCTGGTGGCGGTGGCGCGCGGCGACACCGCGCGCGCGACCCTGGTGGCCCGGGTGCGTCGCCTCTTCGAGCCCCCACCTAGCCCCTCGTGGATCGACACGACGTCGTTCGCCCCGGTGGGCAGCCTGTGGGTGCGCCCCGACGAACCGGTGCGCCTCGAGGTCCGGGCCACTCCGGAAGCCAGCGTGCGCTTGCTGCTCCCGACCGGCGACACGGTCGCTCTGGTGCGCCGCGACGGGTTTCAATTCATCGCCGAAGGCGAGCGCGCCTTCGGGACGCGACCGCCCGGCGAGCTGACCCGGGCGTGGGATCGCTACGTGGGATCAGGCATCGGCCCCTTCGGCCCCGATCCCGGGGATGTCCTGGCGCCGCTCCCAACCCCCGGTCCCACGGACAGCAGTTGGGTTCGCCTGGAGGCGATCGTGGGTGACGACACGGCGAGGGCCCGCTGGCCGTTGCGGGTGGGCGTGGTGGACCCCGCCCGCCCCCGCGTGATCTACGTGGACGACGACACGGCCGGCACCGGCCTCACGGACAGCGCGCTCGCCGGGCGGGCGGCTCCCTACGCGACGTACCATTGGTTCTTCCCTACCGGAACGGTCGCCGCCGTGAACGGCCGCTGGAACGACCAGATCCGCCTCCGGCTCTCCCGTGCCAGCGTCGCCTGGGTGGATGCGGTAGAGGTGCACCCGCTGCCGGTCGGGACGCCGCCGCCCGGAGGAACTACGGGTGGGTCCGTGCGGCTATTCCCCGAGGAGCGGGCGGTCACGCTGCGGGTGCCGCTGCCGGCCAGGATCCCGTTCCGCGTGGACGAGGACGAGCGGTCGCTCCGGTTGACCCTGTACGGCATGGCGGCCGATCTCGATTTCATGCAATACGGACCTGAAGACCCGCTGATCCGGCGGCTCTGGTTCGCGCAGCCGCGGGAAGACGAGACCGAGATCCGGGTCGACCTGGCGGCGCCGGTGTGGGGCTATCGCACGCGGTGGCGTGGGTCCGACTTGCTGCTGGTGATCCGCCGGCCTCCCGAGATCGACCAGCGCCGTCCCTTGCGTGGGCGGCGCATCGCCGTGGACCCCGGTCATCCGCCCCTGGGTGCCGTGGGTCCCACCGGCGTGCGGGAGCCGGAGGTGACGCTGGCCGTGGGACGGAAATTGCAGCGACTGCTGGAGCGCGCCGGCGCCACGGTGATCCTGCTGCGCTCCAGCGATGCGCCGATTGACCTGGCGCCGCGGGTGGTGCACGCCGAGCGGGCCGACGCCGACGTGTTGGTGTCCATCCATGCCAACGCGTTGCCTGACGGCGTGAATCCGTTCATCAACAACGGCACCAGCGTGTACTACTTCCAGCCGCGGAGCCTGGAGCTGGCGCGCGCGCTGAATCGGGCGTTGGTGCGCCAGTTCGGGTTCCGCGACCTTGGGGTAGGCCGCGCCGACTTGGCGCTGGCTCGTCCCACCTGGATGCCCGCGGCGCTGTGCGAGGGGCTGTTCCTCATGCTGCCGGACCAGGAGGCCGTGCTGGCCAGCGAGGAGGGTCAGTGGCGGTATGCGCGCGGGATCGTCGAGGGGCTCGAGGAGTTCCTGCGGGGAAGCGCGGCGAGATGATGGTGGACGGCGAGCGGGAAAGGGCCGGCTGGGTCTCTTCGCGCGCCAGCAGTTCCGCGCGCGCCACAGACGACGTGGGTTTCCACGGCGCGCGCTCCGAGACCCAGCCGGCCCTTTCCCGTTCCCGAATCTCCATGGCGATTGCGGCGCTGTCCATATTCGCCGCCTCGCCGCTAGCGGCCCAGACCGATCCCAGCGGGTCCTGGCGCACCTGGCACACGGCGCATTTCCGGGTGCACGCCCAGGAACCGAACGCGGCGCTGGCGGAGAGGGCCGCGCTGGAAGCCGAGCGGGCGTACGCGTTGCTGGCCCGGGAGCTGGTGCCTGCGCGCGGCACCATCGATCTCACGCTCTACGACAACGTAGACTTCTCCAACGGCTTCACCACGGTTTTCCCGTCGAGCCGCATCGCCATCTTCGTGAGTCCGCCCGCGGGGGATCCGATCCTGGCGCCTTACGACGACTGGCTCCGTCTCGTCATCACGCATGAATTGACGCACGCGTTCCATCTGGACCGAACCCGCGGCCTCTGGCGCGTGGTGCAGCGGGTGCTGGGCCGGGCTCCGGGGTCGTTCCCCAACAGCTATCAGCCGTCCTGGGTCGCGGAGGGGCTGGCTACGTACTACGAGTCGCGACTCACCACCTCAGGCCGCCTGCGTGCCGGCCTTCACGACCAGCTGCTCGCCTCGGCCGCCGCGGCCCGCCGCTGGCCCGCGCCCGGCGACGCCACGCTCCTGAGCCCGCGCTGGCCCGCCGGGTTTGGTCCGTACGCCTGGGGGTCGCACTTCTTCCAGTGGGAAAGCGAGACCCGCGGCGACTCCGTGGTCCCGGGATTCGTGGAGCGGACCTCGAAGAACCTCTGGCCGGTGCTGTTCCTGACCCCCGGAGTGTCTCCCGCGATGCAGGGAGCCGGCGGCGTGGGGGTGGACAGCGCGTGGCGCGCGCTGCGCGCCGATTGGGACCTCAAGGCGAGGGGCGCCTCCCCAGGCCGGGTGATCGCCCGCGGCTTGCGGGTGGAGCCGCGCCCTCGCGTCTCACCCGACGGCCGGCTGCTCGCCTACGTGCACGGGGATGGGCGCGCGGACCTCCGGCTGGTGGTGCGCGAGGTCGCTTCGGGGAACACCATCGCCACGCGGCGGGTGAACGCGGACGTGACGCCGTGGTGGCGGGGCGACACGCTCTACGTGGGCCAGCTGGAGTTCACCTCGCCCGTCGAGATCCGGACCGCACTTCACCGCTGGCGTCCGGGCGGGCCGTGGGAGCGGGTGATCGGGTCGGACCGACTGGCGCGCCCGTTCGCCGGCGGCTCCGGGCCGGTGATGGCGGTGGACGTGGCGAGCCGGTCGCGCGCGGTGGTGGAACTCGACGGCGACGGCAGGCGCGCGGTGGAGCTGCCGGAGGCGGAGGCATGGGGGTTCCTGGCCGGCTCGCCCAACGGCGAGTGGCTTGCGGGAGCGCGTCACGCGCGGGGGCAGTGGGACGTCGTGGCGTGGAAGCGCGGCAGCCCGGGGGAGGTCATCGCGGTCACGGATGACGCGGCCCTGGACGACGATCCGGCCTGGACCACCGGGGGAGATCTTCTGTTCGCCTCCGAGCGGTCCGGGGTTCCCCAGATTCTCGCCTATAAGATGAATACCGGCGCGTTGGTCCAGGTGACGGACGAACCCACCGGCGCCCGCCAACCCGCGCCCGCGCCGGACCGATCGCTGTACTACGCCACCATCCTGTGGGATGGCTGGGCGGTGATGCACGCGGAGCCGGCCGAGCGGCCCGCGCCGGGCCCACGACCGCGGCCGGTGCTCGCGCGGGATACGATCACGGCCACCGAGATCCGTTCCACCGGCTACCGCCCGTGGCCCTCGCTGGCGCCGCACTTCTGGATCCCGCTGTGGCACGACGTCGGCACGGCGGGGCGGTTCGCGGGCGCGGCGACCTTCGGCGTGGATGCCATCGGTCGCACGTCCTACTTTGCCGAGTTGGCGATCGCGCCCGGAAACGGTCGCGTCGAGGCCAACGTTCAGCTCGCCCATCAGCGCTGGAAGGCCCTGGGCCTGCAGGTCGGGTTCACGCAGACCTGGGACTCCCTGTGGGCGCGCCTGGTGCAGCTCCAGAACGGCGATACGCTCCGGGTGACGTTCGGGCAGCGAGAGCAAACGGCGACCCTGGCCGCGACCGCGCGCTGGCGGCGGTGGCGCTCGCAAGTCAGCGCGCGGCTCGGGGGCGAGCTGGAAAGCGACCGGTTCGTCATCGACCAGAGCCCCATTCCGCTTCGATTGTCGAGGGATCAGTTCACCCATGTCGGCCCCGTGGCGTCGCTGGGGGCCCAGTACCTGTCCTATCCCGCTCTCGCTATTTCGCCTCAGAACGGGATCGCGGTGGGAGCGTTGTATCGCTACCGCTGGGAGGTGGACGGCCCCGGCTGGTGGAGCGAAGTACGCGGCGGCGGGTCCGGCTACCTCGCGTTGCCGCTGCCCGGCTTCGCCCACTGGGTGTTGGCGGCTCGCGGGTCGGCCGGCGTTCGGAGCGGCCCGTCCGCGGACGGCTACGATCTGGGCGGCGCTTCGGGCGATCCGTTCGAGATCGTGCCCGGCTACGTCGCGGGCCCCGGGCGCCGGATCTTCCCGCTCCGCGGGTACCCGGCCGTGAGCACCGGGTTCACGCGCGCGGCCACCACGGCCCTGGAACTCCGGGTGCCGCTCGCGCTGGTGGCCAAGGCGATCTGGAAACTTCCCATGGGTCTCGACCGGGTGTCGCTGACGGCGTACGGTGAAGCAGGGGGCGGGTGGCGGGCCGGAGAAGCCGCCGATCCGTTCGCCCTGCGGGACGTGGGCGGCGAAGTCGTGGTGGACGCCGCGATTCCGCAGGACATCGGGTTCCGGGTTCGGGTCGGCGCCGGGGTTCCCCTGGTTTCGGGCTTAGGGGTACGTAGCGGTAAGGCGCGCTGGTATCTCGCGTTCGGGACCGCGTTCTAGCCCCTCCCGCCCAGGTGTGACCCACATCACCACCGGGGCGCACCAAGCGCGCTTGACACCCCCATCCGCCAGCGGCAACCTTCGCTGGCATGTTCTGTACCCGCTGCGGGACCTCGGTTTCGCAGGAGAGCAAGTTTTGCCCCTCCTGCGGCCTGGACCTCTCTACGGTCACTCCGCTGGCCACGGGCCAGGCGCCCGTCGAGCAGTCGGAGGAGGACATCGTCCGCGACGCGCTCAAGGACGAGTACGAGATCGTCAAAGAGCTGGGCCGCGGCGGCATGGCCATCGTGTTCCGCGCCCGCGAGAAGCAGCTGGACCGCGAGGTGGCGGTCAAGGTGCTGCCGTTTTCGCTGGCGTTCGACGCCGAGTTCGTGGAGCGGTTCCAGCGGGAAGCCCGGACCGCGGCCAGGCTGGAGCATGCCTGCATCATCCCCATCTACCGCGTGGGGCGCTCGGGGCGCGTCATCTATTTCGTGATGAAGTTCCTGCGCGGCTCGTCCCTGTCGGAGGTGATCGCGGAGAAGGGCGCCATGCCGGTCCCCGAGTTGAAGCGGATGCTCAAGGAGACCGCCGGCGCGCTGGGATACGCGCACAAGAACGGCATCGTGCATCGCGATATCAAGCCGGACAACATCATGTTCGACGAGTCCGGCCACGCGGTGGTGACCGATTTCGGGATTGCCAAAGCGGGGACGGGTACCCGGCTGACGGGGACCGGGATGGCGATCGGGACGCCGCACTACATGAGCCCGGAGCAGGCACGGGCGCAAAAGCTCGACGGCCGCAGCGATATCTACTCGCTCGGCGTGGTGGCGTATCAGTGTCTCACGGGCAGCGTACCCTTCGACGGCGAGGACGCCTTCTCGATCGGCTACAAGCACATCAGCGAGCCCGTGCCGGTGCCGCCACTCAAGTCGGCCGAGCATCGCCAGGTGTTCGAGGTCATCAAGAAGATGATGGCCAAGGCGCCGGAGGACCGGTTCCAGACGGCCGAGGAGGTGATGACCACGCTGGAAGGCAAGGCGGCGGCCATCGCGGCCCAGCCCACGGTCGCGATGTCGGCGGCGGAGACGACCGTGCTGCCGCAGGGCGCCGTGGCGCGCCGGATGGCGACGCAGCCCAGCACGCCCACGACGCCCATCCCCAAGACCCAGCCGAGGGCGGTGCCGGTCAAGCGGAAGCGCAGCGGCGCCCTGGTAGGAACCTTCTTCATGCTGGTGCTGCTCGGCGGCGGCGGGGGCGGCGCCTACTACTACTTCACGGTGCTGGGGAACCAGGCGCCGGAGTTGCTCCAGGCCGTCTTTCCCCCCAGGCCGCAGCCGGCGCCGCCGGTTCAGGTACCGGACTCGGCCGCCCAGCTGGCGGCTCAGGCGGCGGACTCGCTGGCCGCCGATTCGGCCCGCCCGGCGCGGCCCACCGCCGCCGAGTTGCCCAATACGGGGACGCTGACGCTGGAGGGGATCCCGGCGCGCGCGCGCCTCACGGTGGACGGGGAGCCCAAGGAAGGGCCCAAGCTTACGCTCGACGCCGGCTCGCGGCGCATCGAGATCACGGCGCCCGGCTACGAGAAGTACACCCTGACGTTGGCGATCGCGCGCGGGTGGGATACCACGATTACGGTGAGCATGAGGCGGCCGGCGGCCCAGCCGGCCGGCGGCGGCCCGGCGGGCGAGGGGAGGCCGGAGGACGTCTGCACCAACCCCGGTCCCACCTACAACCGGAACGACGCTTGTTACGACGCGCCTCCGCGCGCCACGGTGGCCCCGCTGGTGCCCCTGGACGAGCGGATCCAGGGTGAGCCCACCCCGGTCACGCTCTGGATCAAGGTCTCCGAGGACGGCCGGGGCTTGAGCTTCCAGATCATCAATCACTCGAACGACCCGCTGTTCGACCGAACCGCTGCCGGGTTCGCCATGAGCATCCGGTACAACCCGGCCCAAAAGGACGGGAAGCCGGTCGAGGGCTGGACCCGGATGTACCTGCGGCCGCAGCCGCGCTGAGCGGAGGAGCCGCAGAGGCCGCCGTGACGAGCGGGCGCTTCGGCGGCTCCTCCAGCCCCTACCACGTTTGTGATGTGCATATCCAAGACCCTAGGATAGTTGCGGCGATTCTCCGGCTCTTGCGTGACACTGCTGGCGTTTTACCTTGTCCTCCCGCGTCGTTTTACCGGTCACGTGGGTCGGCCCCGTCTCGATTACCTTTATAGCGGACAACGGATCGGGCAGCAGGCATGGCTACCTCGAGCACCTCGGGCAAACACATGGCATTGGATCTGAGCGAGAACGCGCTGACCGTTCTCAAGCGCCGGTACCTGGTGAAGGACGAGCAGGGCCAGCCCGCCGAGACGCCGGAAGACCTGTTTTGGCGGGTCGCCCGGACCGTCGCCGCTCCGGACGCCCAGTACGGGGCCAGCCCCAGGGCGGTGGACGCCTTGGCCGAGGCCTTCTTCCAGGTCATGGCCACCCGGGTCTGGATGCCGAACAGCCCCACGCTGATGAATGCGGGGCGGCCGCTGGGGCAGCTCTCCGCCTGCTTCGTGCTGCCGGTGGACGACGCCCTCTCCAACGGCAAGAGCGGGATCTACGACACCCTCCGCAACATGGCGCTGGTGCACCAGTCGGGCGGCGGGACCGGGTTCGCGTTCTCGCGGCTGCGGCCCAAGAACGATGTGGTCCGCTCCACCATGGGCGTGGCATCGGGGCCGGTGTCGTTCATGTCGCTGTACGACGCCTCGACCGACGTGGTCAAGCAGGGCGGCACCCGCCGCGGCGCCAACATGGGCATCCTGCGGGTGGACCACCCCGATATTCTCGACTTCGTGACCTGTAAAGATGACATCACCAAGATCACCAACTTCAACATCTCGGTGGCGGTCACCGACGCGTTCATGCGGGCCGTGGAGCAGGGCACCGAGTACGACCTGATTCACCCCCGGACCAAGCGCGCCGTGGGCCGGTTGGACGCGCGCGAGGTGTTCGCCAAGATCGTGCATGGGGCGTGGAAGACCGGCGAGCCGGGCGTCTTCTTCGTGGACCGCGCCAACCACTTCAACCCGGTCCCCCAGCTGGGCGAGTACGAGGCGACCAACCCGTGCGGGGAGCAGCCGCTCCTGCCGTACGACGTCTGCAACCTGGGCTCGATCAACGTCGGGCTGTTCGTCAAGAACGGGCAGATCGATTGGGAAGCCTTACGGAAGGCGGTGCACCTCTGCACCCACTTCCTGGACAACGTCATTGACGCCAACAAGTACCCGTTGCAGGAGATCCAGGACCTGGCCCAGCGCATCCGGCGGATCGGCTTAGGGCTCATGGGCTGGGCGGACATGCTGGTCCGCCTGGGCGTCCCCTACAACTCCAATGAGGCGGTGGACCTGGGCCGCGAGGTGATGCGGTTCGTGGACGACGAGGCCAAGGTCGAGAGCGAGCGGCTGGCCGGGCAGCGAGGCACCTTCCCGGAGTGGGAGAAGAGCATCTGGGGTCCAGACCCGACCTGCGCGCGGGACGCCAGGGGGAACCGGATCCGGCCCCTGCGCGCTTTAAGGAACTGCGACCTCACCACCGTGGCGCCCACCGGCACCATCTCGATCATCTCCGGCTGTTCCTCGGGCATCGAGCCGCTGTTCGCCGTCGCCTTCATGCGGAACCAGGCCGGCGTGTTGATGCCGGACGTCAACGAGGACTTCGTGGCGACCGCCAAGCGGGAGGGCTGGTACTCGGACCAGCTGATGAAGCGAATCGCCGAAGCCGGCCACATCCACTTCGACGAAGTGCCCGAGAAGTGGCAGCGGGTCTTCGTGACGGCGCACGACGTGACGCCGGAGTGGCACATCCGGATGCAGGCGGCGTTCCAGGACTACACCGACAGCGCCATCAGCAAGACTTGCAATTTCCCGGAGTCGGCCACCGAAGCGGATGTGCGGAGGATCTACGAGCTGGCGTACCAGTTGGACTGCAAGGGCGTGACGGTGTACCGCGATAACAGCCGCGAGCAGCAGGTGCTGTCCACGGGGAAGACGGCGCAGAAGGTGAAGGAAGCGGCCGCCGGGGCCGCAGACGTGGTGCAGACCAAGGTCGAGGTGGCCGAGCTCAAGGCGACCATCGCCGAGCTCGAGGCGGAACTGAGCCGCACCAAGCAGCAGCTGCACGAAGTCGAGAGCGAGAACCTTCAGCGGCGGGCCAAGCGGTCGCGGCCGGAGCTGTTGCGCGGCACCACGCGGCGGCTGGAGACGCCGCTGGGCACGCTGTACGTGACCATCACGGAAGACGACAAGGCCCAGCCGTTCGAGGTCTTCATGAGCCTCGGCAAGGCCGGCGCGGCCCTGATGGCGGACGTGGAGGCCATCGGCCGGCTGATCTCGCTGGCGCTGCGCGCGGGCATCCCCATCCAGGAGGTCCACCGGCAGCTGCGGGGCATCTCGTCGGACCGGGTCACCGGCCTGGGGCCCAACAAGGTGCTGTCCGTGCCGGACGCCATCGGCATCGCGATCGAGCGGTGGCTGCAGGACAAGCAGGGAGTCCAGCAAGACCTGCTCCAGGCCGGGCCGGCGCTGTCCCAGGCCGAGCCGGTGGGCCGCGCCATACGGGATTTCGAGGGCCACGCCTACCAGGTGGGCGGGGTGCGGGAGGAGCAGTTTGTGGGCGCCTGCCCCGACTGCGGCTCGCAGCTGGAGTTCGCCGAAGGGTGCGTCAAGTGCCACGTGTGCGGGTATAGCGAGTGCGGGTGACGCGAGGCGTGGCCGCACCAGCGCATTAACTTCAGGTTGGAGTGTGAGAGCGGCGGGGATGGACGCGAGTCCGTCCCCGCTGTTGTATTAGTGCCCCATGGCTGACGATACGCCCCATCGTAAATGGGCCCGCGCCAAAGGCGCGGGCGCCCACGGCCTGCGTCGCGGCGCGTGGTACCTGGTAGTGAATGACGCGCAGCCGGGCGTGGTATTTCTCGACGTGCGGAAGAACAACGTGCCGGTTCCGCGCGCCATGCTGGAGGTGGTCGCCGAGAAGCCCGGCAAGTGGAGCGTGGTCAAATGGCAGGAGACCCAGCGCGGCGCGCGCCGCGCCAGCGAGCAGCACCTGGGATTGATCTACGGGGTCTGCCCGTCCTGCAGCGAGCGGGGCAAGATCGAGCCTCCCGACGCCGCGCAGCTGACCTGCGAGCACTGCCGCGGCACGTTCCCGGTGGACTGGGACCATCCCTGCTAACGCCCCTAGCCTGGAAGCCGGGCGCCTCCTATCATTGGGACCGATGAGTTCCAAAGAACGCAAGTGGGCGCGGGTGAAGCGGTCAGGCGCGCACGGGTTGCGACGTGGCGCGTGGTACGTGGTGCTGAATGAGAACAAGTCCAACATCGTGGTGCTGGATGTCAGCAAGAAAGCGATTCCCATCGACCGCTCCATGCTGGACTTCACCACCCAAAAGCCGCGCAAATGGAGCGTGGTCCAGCTCGATCCTCAGAGAGACGCCGCCGAGCTGGCCGGCGAGGCGGGGCTCGGGCCCCTGTACGGGGTGTGCCCCAACTGCGCCGGCCGGGCCAACCTCAAACCGGACGACACCCAGCTCACCTGCCCGGTGTGCCAGCTGTTGTTCGAGATCGACTGGTCGGTGACCTGCTGAGAAGGGTGCGCGGTGCGCGGTGAGCGGGGGGGACGTCCCCGCTCACCGCGCACCGCGCACCGTTTCAGTGTCGCAAAGACGTGATGGTCGCGAGAAGGTCGCCCTTTTCGAGCAGCGTTGGATCCCCCGCCCAGGTGCAGTAATACCCTCTCGTTCCTCCATCCAGAAACTGCAGGCTTTCTTTGAACCCTTCCGGTGGGACGGCCTCCCCTCGGTGCGCGAAGCCGGTGAAGGGTTTGCACGGATGCGCCACCGCCAGATCGACCAGTCGGCCCTTCTCCCGGCCGGCCGAATCCAGGATCACGAAGCCGGCCCCGACCTCGACCGGCTCCAGGCGCCGCGAGGCTTCGACGATGATGTTCTCGCCGGCGCACCCCACGCGCAGGTGCCCGCCAAAGCGTTGCTGCATGGCGCGGTAGTGCGAGGTGAAGCCAACCGAGACCCCGTGCACACCATCTTCGTTCTTCCGCAGGACGTGTGCGCGGTGATGGGCGTCCAGGATTTCCTCGCCGCCATCGAGCCCCACGACCCCGTCGCGGCTCACCCGGATCCGCTCGAGCACCGCGATGGGATCGGTGACGTACCGCTTGGCGCCCTTTTCCCCGACCTTGAGGGGCCCACGTTGGACCTGCAGCTGGACGATGGGGCCGATGATGGAGGGCATGGGACCAAATATAAATCGGAGCCGAAGGGGTATATTACCCCTCCATGGCTACAGCAGTGCGCAGACCGACCGTCACGACCTGGGTGGGTTCCGTGCCGGTCGGCTCCGCCCATCCCATCGCGGTGCAGTCCATGACCAACACGGACACCGCGGACGTCGAGGCCACCGCGTCCCAGGTGGCGGATCTCGCCGCCGCGGGCAGCGAGCTGGTCCGCGTCACCGTGAACCACGATGAGGCCGCCGCCGCCGTGCCGCGGATCGTGGAGCGGCTGGAGGCGCGCGGCGTCTCCGTCCCCATCATCGGCGATTTCCATTACAACGGCCACCTGTTGCTCACCCGGTACGCCGAGTGCGGCCAGGCCCTCGCCAAGTATCGTATCAATCCCGGCAACGTGGGCGCCAAGCGACGGGACCAGCACTTCCGAGCCATCGTGGAGGTGGCGATCCGGAACGACAAGCCGGTGCGCATCGGCGTCAATTGGGGCTCCCTCGATCGCCAGCTGCTCACGGAGTTGATGGACCAGAATGCCCAGCGGTCCGAGCCGCTGGACGCGCGGGACGTGATGATCCAGGCGATGATCGAAAGCGCCATGCGGTCGGCGCGGCTCGCGGAGGACACGGGACTGCCCCACGATCGCATCATCCTCTCGGCCAAGGTGTCCGGGGTGCAGGACCTGGTGGACGTGTATCGCCAGCTGGCTCCGCGCTCCGATTACCCGCTGCACCTGGGCCTCACCGAGGCGGGGATGGGCTCCAAGGGCGTGGTGGCAAGCACGGCCGGCCTGGCGATCCTGCTGCAAGAAGGCATCGGCGACACCATTCGGGTCTCGTTGACGCCCATGCCGCGCGGCGACCGGGCCGACGAAGTGCGCGTGTGCCAGCAGATTCTCCAGTCGCTGGGGCTCCGCAGCTTCATGCCCCAGGTGAGCGCGTGCCCCGGCTGCGGGCGCACCACCAGCACGTTCTTCCAGGAAATGGCGGATCAGATTCAGCGCTACCTCATCGAGCAGATGCCGCGCTGGCGGGAGCGCCACCCGGGCGTAGAGCGGATGCGAGTGGCCGTCATGGGGTGCGTGGTGAACGGCCCCGGGGAATCCAAACACGCGGACATCGGGATCTCGCTCCCCGGCACCTTCGAGGAGCCCAAGGCGCCGGTGTACGTCGACGGAGAGCTGCGCGTGACCCTCAAGGGCGACCGGATCGTGGAGGAGTTTCTCGATATCCTCAACGACTACGTCGCCCGGCGGTACCCCAGTCCGGTCATGACGCCGTGAAACTGCGTTATCCGTTATCCGTGGTCTGCCAGCTGGGAAGCGGTGCGCGGTGCGCCGGGAGGCATGAGACCAGCGGCGTGCAGCCGGTAGCCCGGCGGGTGCCCCTCCGCTCACCGCTCGCGGCTCACGCATAACGGACCAAGGACCACGTGATGTCCCCTGACGCCGTCCGGGCCGCCGAGCTCCTGCACGACGCCCGGCACCTGGTCGTCTTCACCGGCTCCGGGATGTCGCAGGAGTCCGGGGTGCCCACCTTTCGGGACGAAGAGACCGGTCTGTGGGCGCGCTTCGACCCCGAGGAACTGGCGACCCCGGAAGCGTTCCGTCGCCATCCCGGCCGGGTCTTCGCCTGGTACTTGTGGCGCTGGCGGGCGATCCGCGACGCCCTACCGCACGCCGGGTATCGGGCGCTGGTGGAGCTGGAAGACCGCTTCGACCGCCTGACCATCGTGACCCAGAACGTGGATGGGCTGCACGCGCGCGCTGGATCGGCCGCGGTGATCGAGCTCCACGGCTCGCTGGTCGCGTTCCGCTGCCTCGATGCCGGGCATCCCTACGACGCGCGCCGTTTGGAGGAGCTGCGGCACGCCGGCGCCGAGGAGATCGAGCCGCCGCGTTGCGATCGCTGCGGCAGCCCCGTCCGGCCGGGGGTGGTGTGGTTCGGCGAGCCCTTGCCGTGGGAGCAGCTGGAGGCGGCGCGTGCCGAGGTCGATGCGTGTGACGCGCTGCTGGTGGTGGGTACCACCGCGTTGGTGTATCCGGCAGCGGACCTGGCCTGGGTCGGGGTCACCCGGGGTATCCCGGTGATCGAGATCAACCCCCAACCGACGCCGCTCTCGTCTCACGTCGCGCTGGCCTGGCGGGCGGGGGCCGGCGTGGCGCTCCCCGAGCTGGCGTCCGCGCTGCAGGCCAGCCTACCGGCCACGTGACCTCCCCGTCCCCGTTCCGGCGCACCAAGATCGTCGCGACGCTGGGCCCCAGCTCCGCCACCTTGAAGACGCTCGAGGCGCTGCTGGTCGCCGGGGTGGATGTGGTGCGCATCAACAGCTCCCACGGGCTTCAGGAGACCCGGGGCGGCTGGATGGATCTGGTGAAGGAGGTGCGCGGGCGACAGGACCGGCACGTCGGGCTGCTGGTGGATCTGCAAGGTCCGCGGATCCGGGTGGGCGCGCTGGAGCGGCCGCGCACGCTCGAGGTGGGCGCCGAGATCGTCTTCGCGCCGGAGGACGAGGCTCGGCCGGAGGAGATCCCGACCACCTACGAACAGCTGGCGAGCGATGCGCCCCCGGGCACGCGGATTCTGCTGGACGACGGGCTGCTGGCGGTGGACGTAACCCGGGTAGCCGGCCGGCGGGTGCACGCCAGGGTGGTGCACGGCGGCGAGCTCAGGAGCAACAAGGGGATCAATCTGCCCGACGTGGCGGTGAGCGCCCCCGCGGTGACCGAGAGGGACCGCGAGGATATCGAGCACGCCATCGCGCACGACGCGGACTTCATCGGGGTGTCGTTCGTGCGCCGCGCCGCGGACATCGAGGCGGTGCGGGCGCTGCTGCCGCGGCACATCCGCCTGGTGGCCAAGATCGAGAAGGCGACCGCGCTGGCGGAGCTGCCCCGGATCGTACAGGCCGCGGATGTGATCATGGTGGCCCGCGGCGACCTCGGCGTCGAGATGCCGTTCGAGCAAGTGCCGCTGGCGCAGAAGCGGATTATCCGCACCGCCACCCGATTCGGGCGGGCGGTGATCACCGCCACCCAGATGCTCGAGTCCATGGTGCACAACCCCCGGCCCACCCGCGCCGAGGCCTCGGACGTCGCCAATGCCATCCTCGACGGGACCGACGCGGTGATGCTGTCGGCCGAAACCGCCGCCGGTGAGTACCCGATCCTGGCCGTGGAAGCGATGGCGCGCATCATCCGGGAAATCGAAGGGGCCGAGCCGGAAGACGGCGCCCACGCCAGAAGTCGGCGGGTCGTCGATGTGCGCCCCAGCGGCGACCCGTCGGTCGAGGACGCGATCGCGTTCGCTACCTGTGCGGCCGCCGAGCTGCTCAAGGTCCCGCTGATCGTATGCTTCACCCGAAGCGGCTTCACCGCCCGGAAGATCGCAGCCTATCGTCCCGTCGTCCCGATCCTGGGCTTCTCCACCGAGGCCGTTACCTGCCGGCAGCTGGCGCTGGTTTGGGGTGTGGTGCCCGAGCTGGCGTCCCGCGTCCCCAACTACGACGCCATGCTGGACGCCGCCCGCGAAACCCTGCTGGCCAGGGCGTACGCCAGGCTGGGCGACCACATCGTGGTCACGGCAGGCGTGCCCTTCGAAGTGCCCGGGACCACCAACCTCCTCAAGGTCGAGTCGGTCTAGCGTGCGCCTCATCGTGTTGGGGTCGGGGACGTCGTTCGGCGTGCCCCAGATCGGGTGCTCCTGTGCCGTGTGCACGTCCGCCGATCCGAGAGACCGGCGCACCCGCGTGGCGGCGGTGGTGGAAGCCCCCGGCGGCACCCGCCTGCTGATCGACACCCCGCCCGAGCTCCGGCTTCAGCTCATCGCCGCCCGGGTGGATGCGGTGGACGCCGTGCTGTACACGCACGACCACGCCGATCACGTGCACGGCATCGACGATTTGCGGGCGATGTCGGTGCGGCGCGGCCGGCTGCCGATTTATGGACCGCCCGGGATGCTGCACCGGCTGGGCCAGCACTTCCCGTACATCTTCGACGAATCGGTCCCGCGCGACCCCGCCACGCCGCGGCCAGCGCTGGAGCGGATGCCGCTGGAGCCGGGGCGCGAGGTCCGCGTGGCCGGGATCCCGGTGCTGCCGCTCGAGTGCGACCACGGCGGGGTCCCGGTGTACGGGTATCGGATCGGTGGCTTGGGGTATTTCACGGACGTGAAGGCGGTGCCCCCGCCGATGGTGGAGCGCCTCCGGGGCGTGCAGCTGTTGGTCCTCAGCGCGTTGTTCGATCACCCGCACCCGAGTCACCTGTCCATTCCGGAGGCGGTGGACGTGGCGCGGGCGGTCGGCGCGCCGCGCACGCTGCTCACCCATCTCACCCACCGCTTCTCGCATGCCGAGCTGGCGGCGCGGCTGCCGGCGGGGATCG
>JACPAP010000112.1 GCA_016180765.1 Gemmatimonadota bacterium | reverse complement strand
CCGCGCGTGCTTGGTCCCTCTCCACTGGGCCTGGAAGCTCACGTGACAGTTGCCGCAGGTGGTCTGCTTCTCGGCCACGTTGAAGTAGCCTAGGAAGCCGGACGTCGTGTCCGGCGGCGGGTTGAACAACTCGCGGTCCTTGTAGACCAGCTCCTCGCACCCCGTCAGCAGCAAGGTGGCCGTCAGTGCGGTGCCGAGAGTACCGAGTGCGGACCGAAGGCTGTACGTCATGCTGGGTCTCTCACGAAGTTGGTGAAGAAAACCACGAGGAACGTAGTATCCATTCGCGTCGCGCTAAAGCTGATTGGCGGTGCCTTTTGCCAATCCTAGAGCGTCGTGAAGAAGCGCTCATTCGCGGCCAGCCACGTAGCCGGCGACGACGGATAAGGCACCCCGATGATGGACGTTCCTTCATGGTAGGCACCAGGCAACTTTGGGAGTGGCAACCCCGCCGCCGGGGCCGTCACCCCGCGGCACGGAGTTTGTTGCGCGCTCGGCGCCCGGAGTGCAAAATGGGTGTCTCACCGACAACCCGGTAACCTGCGCCGCTTGGGGGGGCTCCTATGGAACGCAGAGGATTCCTACAAACCAGTTTCGCCGTTGCCGCCGCGGGCCTGGCGCCCGTCACCGCTCTCCGCCTGCCCCGGCGCCGCCTCATGCGACGTCCCGACACCGCGCCAGTGCCCGCCAAATCGCCGATTCGTTTGAGTTCGAACGAGAACCCGCTGGGCCTCTCCGACGCGGCCCGCACGGCCATCGCCGAGGGGCTGGATGAGGCGAACCGCTACCCCGGCGAGTGGCGCCGGCGCCTGGTCGCCGCGCTCGCGACCAAGCACCAGGTGAAGCCGGAGCAAATCGTCCTCGGCAACGGGTCCACCGAAGTCCTCCAAATGGTGGTACAGTCCGCCGGGGCCGACGCCACGGTGATCGTGGCTGACCCCACCTTCGAAGATGTGCCGCGCTACGCCGAGCGCATTGGCGTCCGGGTCGAGAAGGTACCCCTGGCCTCCGGCTACACCCACGACCTCACGCGGATGCAGGACATCGCGGCGCGGGCCGCGGGCCCGGTACTGGTGTACCTCTGCAATCCCAACAACCCCACCGGGACCCTCACCCCGGCCGCCGACGTGGACCGGTGGATCGCGTCGGCGCCGGAGCGGGTGACGTTCGCCGTGGACGAAGCCTACTTCGAGTACGCGAGCGGCCCGTCATATTGGTCGGCTCAGAAGTGGATCGAGACCCACCCCAACGTGATGGTGGTGCGAACCTTCTCGAAGATCTACGCCATGGCGGGCATGCGGCTGGGATACGCCATCGGGCACCCGGCCGCGGCGGAGCGGCTGGAGCGCTTCTCGGCGGGAAACAACGCCAACCAACTGGCGCTCGCCGCGGGTTTGGCGTCGTTGGGCGACGACGCGTTCGCCCAGAAGAGTTTGGCGGTGAACCGTGAGGGACTACAGGCTCTCTACCGCTGCCTCGAGGAGCTCGACCTCGAGTATCTACCCAGTCAAACCAACTTTGTGATGCACCGCATCCATGGCGACCTCGCGACCTACAACGCCCGGATGCGGGAGCACGGCATCCTGGTCGGACGCCCGTTCCCGCCGATGCTCGCGTTCAGCCGGGTCTCCGTCGGGCTGCCCGAAGAGATGCGCGTGTTCACCGAGGCGCTGCGGTCGTTCCGCCAGCAGGGCTGGGTGTAACCGGGGAACGGGGCGCCTAGCCCTCCGCTTCCCCCCACACCTCGGCCTCGAACGCCTCGAGCCGCACCCAGGCTCGTCGCCAGGTGTCCGGAGACAGGCCGGCTTTCTCGCAGACGGCGCGCAGGAATTGCTCCCGGTTCCAGCCGTAGGCCACGGCGACCTGTGGGAGCAGCAGGCCGGCGGAGTGGCCCGCCAGGATGATCAGACCGTGGCGGCCCACGACCACGTCCTCCGGCCGGATCGGCTGCGGCGCCGTGAGCGCGCTGATTTCGATGTGGAGACCGGGGACCTCGTGCACCCGAACCGGCTCGAAGCGGGGATCGTCCACCGCGGAGGCCATGGCCATGTGCATCACGGACTCGATCAACGGCCGCCGCGCGACGCGTTCGCCGCGGCAGCCGCGCAGGTCACCGGAATCCCGCCGCCGCAAGGTGACGAAGCTGGCCCGTGGCGCCAGCACCGCGGCCGACGTCACCAGGTAGTCCGGCAGCCCCCGGCCGCTGAGGTAGGCAAGGAGGGTCTCGCGAGCGAGCGCGAGCAACAAGCGCTTATCGTCCAGGGAAAGGGCCGGAAACGCCTGGACCGCAGTTTCGGCACCCACGGTAGGGGACTCGACCGCGTCGGAACCACCTGAACTATGCAGCCACTGGCCGATCCCGTCCAGCGCCGCTACTTGCACTGCATGAAGGCGAATCTGCGCGAGACCGCCGAGTTGCTGGAACGGCTGGCCCGGACGTAATGCTGAACCTCAGGGACCAGGCGTGACCATGCTGTCGGGCGGCATCGCGTACGGATAGTCCATCCGCCGGGCGATCTTCCGGCGTACGTCCGGACCCGCCAGCCGTTCCACCAGGTAGAGACCCACGTCGATCGCGGAGGTGACCCCGCCGGCCGTAACCACGTCGCCCTCGTCCACAATCCGCCTGGCAACCACCTCCGCGCAGTAGGGCCGCAGCGCGTCGTATTCGGCCGGATGCGTCGTGGCCCGCTTCCCTCGTAAGAACCCCGCGGCGCCCAACAGCAGCGCGCCGGTGCAGACCGACACCTTGAGCTTGGCCGGTGCCGCGCTCTGGAGCCAGGCCAGGAAGCGGGGATCGTCTTTGAGGGTCCGGGTGCCGAACCCGCCCGGCACCACGAGGAGGTCGTACCCGCCGAGCGGCTCGTTGAACCGCGTGGCGTTGAGCGAGAGCCCGCGATCATCGCGGGCCACGGGCTGCATGGCACACACATCCCAGGTGAGCGCCGGCAGGAAGCCCATGGACTTGAGGCGGGTCAGCGGATCGTAGATCCCGATGAAGTCCAGGACCGTCATGCGGTCGTAGGCCACGAAGGCAATGCGGGGCGCGTCAGGCAGCACGGGACCCTACCACCGATGATAGGCCGGGTGCCCGGGCTTGACCGCGACGAAGGTGCCGCGGCAGGTCGCGCACAGCTGGCCGCCGCCGAGCAGCTCCGCATCCACCACCACCCGGTTTCCCTTCGACTCGGCCACGCGCGCTACCAGCCGCACCGGCTCGCGGCTGGAGGTGGGCCGGAGAAGCTTCACGTGGAAGTCCGCCGTCACCGTGCTCGGCGGGTGGTCGAGCCCGTCCCGGGTCATCAGGTGCCAGGCAGCGGTCCAGTTGGAGTGACAATCGAACAGCGTCCCTACGATCCCACCGTTCAGCACCCCGGCGAACGCCTCGTGATGCGGCTCAGGCTGCCATTCGGCGACCACCGTCTCACCATCGGGGAAGCTCCGGATGTGCAGGCCCTTCGGGTTCGCCGGCCCGCAGCCGAAGCATTGGTGGGTCGGCGCGTAACGCTCCTGCAAGCTCGCTGGCCGCGAATCCGTGGGCTCCATGGGCTGGGAAAACTAACGCCGCGGCGGGCCTCCACCACCGCCTAGCCGCCCCCCGTCCGCACCGATACACTCTTGCGAACCTTACCACCCCGACCAGCCACGTTGGAGGAATCAGACATGTGTAGCCCTCGGACGCTTTCCGGACCGGCCGTCGGAGCGCTGGCCGCGCTGGCCGCCCTCCTCCTCTCCCCGCGCCCCGCAGGGGCCCAACCCGCCCAGGGCCAGGGACCAGCAAGTGCGATCCCGACCGTGGAAGCCCGCACCGCCGGCATGCGGAAGCTCGACGGCTTCTTCCCGCTGTACTGGGATTCGACGGCGGGGCACCTCTACCTGGAGATCGCCCGGTTCAACACGGAGGTCATGCACATCCAGGGAATGGGTGCCGGGCTGGGCTCGAACGACATCGGGGTCGAGCGCGGCAACCTCCAGGGCTCGGAAATCGTGTTCTTCGAGCGGCAGGGACCCAAGGTCCTCCTGGTCGAGCCCAACTACAACTTCCGGGCGTCCTCGTCCCGGGACCCCATCGAGATCAAGAGCGTCCAAGAATCCTTTGCTCGGAGCGTGCGCTGGGGATTCCCGATCGCCGCGGAGTCGCCGGGCCGCGTGTTGGTCGACCTGACCGACTACCTGCTCCGCGATCCCAACGTGATCACCCAGCGCCTTCGCCCGGGCTCGTATCGCGTAGATCCGTCGCGCAGCTCGATCTATTTGCCGATGACCAGGAACTTCCCCCAAAACACCGAGCTGGAGGTGGAGCTGACCTGGGTACGCCAGGCGCCCACCGGCCCCGCGGCGGGCGGATTCGGCGGTGGTGGATTCGCCCCCCTGGCCGGGCCGGGGAGCTTCTTCGAGGGCGTCGCGGACGTGGCCGCCGATGGTGAGGCCGCCAGTCTCCGCATCCACCATTCGTTGGTGCAGCTGCCGGACGCCAACTACACCCCGCGGAAGTTCGACCCGCGAGCGAGCTTCGGGTCCGTGGCCTGGAGGGACTACGCGGCGCCGCCCGACGGCAACGAATACAGCATGGACGTCCGCTACATCCGGCGGCACCGGCTCAAGAAGCAGACTCCCGCCGCCGCGACCAGCGACCCGGTCCGGCCCATCGTGTACTACCTGGATCCGGCGGTGCCTGAGCCGCAGCGCTCCGCGCTGCTCGAGGGCACGGGGTGGTGGAACCAGGCCTTCACCGCGGCCGGTTACCGCAACGCGCTCCGCGTGGAGATCCGTCCGGACAGCATCAGCCCGCTGGACGTCCGCTACAACGTGATCAACTGGGTGCACCGGTCCACCCGCGGCTATTCCTCGGGCGCCACGGTCACCGATCCGCGGACCGGCGAGATCATGAAGGGCCTGGTGACGCTGGGGTCGCTCCGGTATCGCCAGGACTACCTGATCGCAGAGGCCTTGCTCCTACCGTACCAGAACGGCGATGAGGTGCCCGCGGAGATGCGCGAGTGGGCCGTCGCGCGGATTCGGCAGCTCGCCGCGCACGAAGTGGGCCACACCCTGGGCCTCCAGCACAACTACTACGACAGCAAGGGCGGGCGAACCTCGGTCATGGACTATCCCCACCCCTACGTGACGCTCAAGTCCGACGGCACGCTGGACGTCTCGCAGGTGTACGAGCGGGGGATTGGCGAGTGGGATTCCGTGGCCATCAACTGGGGATATCAGGACTTCCCGCCCGGCACCGACGAAGCCGCAGCGCTCCAGAAGATCCTGGACGACGCCTGGGCCCGCGACCTGCGGTTCCTCACCAACCAGGACATGTCCGCCAACCCCCGCTCCAATCAGTGGTCCAACGGCTGGGACCCCGCGGCGGAGCTCAACCGCATGACGGAGATTCGCCGCTCCGTGCTGCGGCGCTGGAGCGAAGCGGCCATCCGCCGCGGGATGCCGATGGCCCAGATGGAGGAAGTGCTGGTCCCCGCGTACATGTACCACGCGTTCCAGCTGGAAGCCACGGCGTCGGCGCTGGGCGGGTTGCATTACATCTACGCGCTGCGGGGCGACGGCCGCGATCCGGCGCCGCCGGTTCCCGCGGCCGAGCAGCGCGCGGCGCTCTCCGCCCTGCTGGCGACGCTCAAGCCGCCTGAGCTGGCGCTGCCCGATGAGGTCGTGCGGAAGCTGCCGCCGCGGCCCTCGGGCTACCCGCGGTCGCGCGAGCTGTTCCAGCGCTACACCGGCCTGACGTTCGACAAGATCAGCCCGGCCGTCGCCGTGGCGAACCTGGCCGTCGGCGCCATGCTGGTGCCCGACCGCGCCGCCCGGATGGTCGAGCAACAGGTGCTCGATCCTCGCCTCCCCGGGCTGGAGGAAGTGGTGGACTCCCTGTTATCAACCGCGTTCACCGCGCGGGCCGCCAATCCCTACGAGGCGGAGATCGCGCGCGCGGTGCAGCGGGTGGCGGTGGACCGGCTGATGAACCTGGCCGCCAGCGCCCCGATGCCGCAGGTGCGGGCCGTTGCGACGGAGCGGCTGGCGCGGAAGATGAACCAGCTGACCGGCGCCAGCCCCACGACCGACGCGGACCGCGCGCACGTCCTGCTGCTGTCGCAGGACATCAAGCGGTTCCTGGATCGCCCGTACGGGGCGTACGCGCCGGTCCCCGCGGTCGAGCCGGTGCGGGGGGACCCGATCGGCGATCCCGGCATGGAGTTCTTCCGGCGCTACGATTTCGAGCGGCGCTGCGACTGGATGGACAACGGGAGGTGGGCCGCGGAGTCCTGCGGGCGCTGAGGGCGGAGACGGCGCCGGAACAGAGGCGAGCGTGAGACGTGAGCAGTGAGACGTCAGCGGTATCCGTGTACGGGCTCCTGACCGCACCGATGGATTGCATCGTGAACGCGGATGCGCTGCTCGAGCGTCGCCCGCGGCGGCATCGGATGCTTGGCATGCCACTTGGCGCTGAGTCTCATACGGATCACTCGTCCCCGCGACCGCCGAAGAACCGGACGAACACCTCCTGCGACTCCTGCATGGTACCACGGCGGCCGTAGATCGCCACCCGTTTGCCGCCGAGCTTGGGTACCCGAAGGATAAAGGGGCCCTCGAACTCGGCGCCTCCGGGTTTCCGGTGATGTCGCTGGTCGAAGTCCACCACCACCCAGTCGTCGTGCGAGACAAACCAGTCGTAGGCGTGGTCCGGCTGCCGTGCGGC
>JACPAP010000174.1:8378-10614 GCA_016180765.1 Gemmatimonadota bacterium | reverse complement strand
GCTCGTCGTACACCACGCCCCCGGACGAGGCGAACACCACCCGCGTCACCCCACCTCGCCGGGCTCCCTCCAGCAGGTTGAGCAGGCCCAGCAGGTTGATGCGGGCGTCGAGGGCGGGATCCGTGACCGAGACACGCACGTCCATTTGCGCGGCGTGGTGGTTCAACACGGTGAACCCGCCGTCGGCCAGGAGGTCGCGCGCCTCCGGACTGCCCACGTCGGCTCGGACCAAGCGCGCCGCCGGCGGCAGGTTTTCGCGCCGGCCGGTCGAGAGGTCGTCCAGTACGGCCACGGAATAGCCGGCCGCCAGATAGGCGTCGGCCACGTGCGAGCCGATGAAGCCCGCACCACCGGTCACCAGCACGGCTGTCACTGTTGGGTAGACCCTTGGTCCGGCGGCGTGGGAGCCTCGCGCAGGCCGAACAGCCGGCGCAGCGCCTCGGCCAGCTCGCGGTCGTTGCCGTTCCCGGCGGCGGCGCGCAGCGCCAGCGTCGGCCCATGCAGGAATTTGTTCATCAGCGCCCGGGTCAGGTATTCCACCCGCTCGCGGTCCGCCGGGTCGAGGTGCTCCAGCCGCCGGAGCGCCCGCTCCAGCTCGGCGGCGCGGAGCCCCTCCGCGTGGTCCCGAAGCTGGCGGATCGCGTCCACCGCGCCCCGCCCGGCGTACCAGTCCCAGAAATGCCGCAGCTCCTGCTGCACGATGCGCTCCGCGGCCGGCATCTCGCGCCGCCGGATGCCGATGTTGGCCGCCACCACGCCCTGCAGGTCGTCGATGTCGTAGAGGAAGACGTTGTCCAGGCGACCAACCGCCGGGTCCACGTCCCGCGGCACCGCGATGTCCAGGATGCAGAGCGGCCGGCCCCCCCGGCGCGCCACCGCCTGACCCACCTGCGGCAGCGTCACGATCGCGTGGGGCGCAGCCGTGGACGTCACCGCGATGTCCACCTCGGCAAACATCGGCCACGCCTCGCCGTACTCGACCGCGCGCCCGCCGAGCTTCTCGGCGATCCGGGCCGCGTGCTCGAGGTGCCGATGCGCCACCATCACCGTCCGCACGCCCTCCGAGACCAACAACCCCATGGCCACCTCGGCCATCTCCCCCGAGCCCAGGACCAGCGCCTTCCGGCCCGACAGGTCCCCGAAGATCTTGTGCGCCAACTCGACGCTGGCCGAGGGCACCGAAGCCGCCCCGACCCCCAGCGCGGTTTCCGCCCGCACCCGCCCGCCGGCCCGCAAGGCGCTCTGAAACAGCCGATGCAGCACCGGGTCCGCGCTGGTCTGCGCCGCCTCCCAAGCCTCGCGCACCTGACCCTGCACCTGCGACTCGCCCAGCACCAGCGAGTCCATGCCCGCGGCCACGCGGAAGAGATGTTCCGCCACCTGCCGCTCTTGCAGGACGTAGGCGTAGGGATCCAGCGGCTGGCCCAATCGGGTGCTGGCCTGGCGGGAAATCACTTCCAGCGCCTGCGGGTAGCTCTCCGACAGGTAGAACTCGGTCCGATTGCAGGTGGAGAGGAGCACCGCATGGGCCCCCGTGGCCGCGGTCACCTGCTGCAGCACTCCCGGCACCTCGGCCACCGGCCAGTACAGCCGCTCCCGGATCTCGACGGGGGCGCTGCGATGATTCAGCCCGATGAGTGCGAGCCCCATGCCTTGCTCAAAGGAACCGGCGGAATCCGTGTTGCAGGAGCACCAGCGTGGTGTACGAGGCCGCGATGACCGCGAACCCCGCGATGGAGCCCAGCGCCGCCCGTCGCCCGCGCAGCCAGCCGGCGAGCCTGAGGGCCACCATCGCGCCCAGCACCACCCAGGCGCCCAGCCCCACGCCCAGGTGGGCCGCCCCGATGCGCCGCATCCCCACCTCGAGACCCACGTACCCTGCACCCAGTACCACGCCCAGCGTGAGCGTCGGGAAGCCCAGAATCAGCGCAATGTAATTGATCCGGTCCAGCTGTTCGAGCGGCGGGAAGACCTGAAACACGGCCCCGAAGCGGCGGGCCTTGAGCTCCCGATGCTGCAACAAATAGAGCGCCGACGCCGCGAACGCCACGGCAATGAGGGCGAGCCCCAGCAGGCTGGCGCCCACGTGCAGTACGAACCACGGGCCGCCGGGGGCGGCCCCGGGCGGCACGGGGCCGAACCCCGTGCCCAGCGCCGCCACCAAGAGGACCATGACCAGCGGGGCGGCCACCAGCGCGATCGCCCCCTCCCGCGTGAGCCACAGCACCAGGAGCCC
>JACPAP010000174.1:0-8367 GCA_016180765.1 Gemmatimonadota bacterium | reverse complement strand
GGAGGGCGCCCGCGGTGCGCGCATAGGCGAGCAGGGCCGCAAAGTGCAGGCCCACGGCGGCGAACGCTGCGGCCACGGCCGGTGCGCCGCGCCCCGTCCCACCCGGCAACCGCAGCAGGGGGACGGCCACCAGCGCGCCGGTTAGCCCGTAGCAAGTGAGTGCGGCGAGGTGCAGCTCGGTCAGCACGCGGCCGTCCGCCGCCCTTCGTTACGGCATCTTGCGGATGAGCCGCACCGGCTGGCCTGGCTGAATCCCTGGTTGATATACCTGCAGGATGAACCCCGACGCGGAGCGGTCGCGCACGTGCACGATTTGCAGGAGCGCGGTGGCCTCTTGCACCTGGGCCTGCGCTGCGTCGGGCGGCTCCAGCACCACGAACAGGTCGCCCAGCACGACGCCCTGCGCGCGGCCCGCGTCAATGAAGACGATGTTCTGCTGGTTCGGAACCGGGTGGATGTCCCGCATCTCGATCACCGACGCGGTCAAACCGTTCTCCACCGGCACCGGCGTGGTCAAGCCCGGATCGCGGAATGGCTCCAGCGGGATCGCTACCTGGCCATCCACCACGCGATGGAACTGCATGACCACGTCCGCCAGGACATCGCGCCCGCTCACGTGTCTGACCCGGACGACGCCGCTCGGCACCACCACGTCTCCCCACCCAGGCACCCGCCGGGAGAGCTGAGCCACGAGTAGGGAATCACCCGCCTGATAGGTCGCGCCCCCCGGCGCCTGAATCGCCACCGTCTGGTAGATCATGGCGGAAGACGTTTGAATCTTGCGCTCCATCGGCGGATCGCGGGCGTCACCCAGCACCCGGGCCCAGGGGAAGCTGGCGTTCTCCGTCAGGAACCCGGCGGCATAGAACTCCCCGCGACGCACCGGCCGGTAGCGATACACCTCTCCGCCCAGAGCTTCCACCCGCGTCATCCCGGCCCCCGGCCCGCGGCGGGAGAAGATGGTGGGCCCGGAGGCATCCGCCGGAGGCGGCGGGGGCGGGGGCGGAGCCTCGACCACCGGCGTCTCCACCGGCGGGGCTTCCACCGGGGTCACGCGCTGCATGGCGGCCTGGGAGGTGTCCCCTGGCGGCAGCGCCGGCGGCTCCGCCACCGGCGGTCCCACCACAGGAGGCTGTTCCACCGGCATCTCCGGCAGGGCCTCCGCCGGCGTCACGGGCCCCAGCACCAGTTCCTCGCCGGGGTAGATCCAGTGGGGATCTTCCACCACCAGCGTGTTCAGCCGATAGATCTCGGGCCACAGCAGAGGGTCGCCGTAGTACAGTTCCGCCAGCGCCCACAGCGTTTCGCCTTGCTGGACGATATGAACTTGGGGGCGCTGCTGCGGCGCCCCCATCTGCAGCGGGTCCTGCGCTCGAACCGCCGGCGCGCCGAGCAGCAGCCCGACGGTCAGCAGTGGTCCAATCTTAGAACGGGAGATCGTCGTCCTCCTCATCGAGCGCCTCCGGAAAATCCTCGTACGACTGGGACTTGGACTCGGCCGCCACGGCTTGCGCCGCACGTGCCGGCGCCGGCGCCTGCGCCTCCGCCTCTGCCCCGCCAGGGCCGCCCCTGGATGACAGCGGGATCAGTTCCCGAGCGTTGATCTCGGTGGAATACCGAGTGTTGCCCTCCCGATCCTCCCACGTGCGATACTCGATGCGCCCCTCGACGTAGACCCGATCGCCTTTCTTCAGGTACTTCTCCACGAAGTCGGCCAGCTTGGAAACGCGGTTGTTCCAGGCCACGATGCGGTGCCACTCGGTCTTTTCCTGCCGTTCGCCGGCCGGGTTGTTCCACTGCCGGCTGGTGGCCACCGAGAGGTTGGCCACCCGGGTTCCGTTGGCGGTGCTGCGCACCTCGGGATCGGCCCCCAAGTTCCCGATCAGCATCACCTTGTTGAGACTGCGTGCCAAAACGACCTCCGAACGCTGGGGGGTGGGACCCGGACGGCGTAAAACTATAGGGGCTTTAAGTCCTTTTGTCAACCAAAGATACGCGCTTTGTGGCGAATTTTTGCGGGCCGCAGATGCGGCCCCTCCGGCCCCTGCGGCCTCTCCGGCCCTAAGACGCCGCCAGTTCACGGCTGAGGATCAGAGCATCCTCGCGCGGATTCGAGTAGTACCCCAGCCGGCGACCCATCGACTGGAAGCCCAGCCGCCGGTAGAGAGCCTGGGCGCCGAGGTTGGACGCCCGGACTTCCAGGAAGACCCGCCTCGCCCCGGCTCGGGCCAGGTCTGCGAGCAGGTCTCGGACCAGCTCCGTTCCCAGGCCCCGGCGCAGGTGGCCGGGGTGGACCGCGAGGTTGAGGATCTCCGCCTCATCCAGCACGCGGCGGGCAACCAGGTACCCGGCGATGGTCGCGGTTCCGGTCACGGCCACGCGGGTAAACGGCCCCAGCAGCTCGCGGAAGCCGGCTTCGGGCCAGGGATCGGTGAAGACGCTGCGCTCGATCTGCGCCAGCTGCGGCAGATCAGCCGGTTCCGCGAGGCGGATGCGATAAGGGGCGTCCGTGTGCGCGCTCCCAGCGGGCCTGGGCCTCAGCCAGTCGACCGTAGGTGGGCTCCACCGCTCCCGGGTCTTCCACCAGGGTGGTGGCCCCGGGCACATCGAGCAACTCCAGCAACGCCACCGCGCGAGGCACCGCGGTGGGCGGCCCTACCGGTGGCCGCCCCGTCCACTCCAGCATCAGGGAGGCGTGGACCGCCGCGCCGTCGCCCACGGCGATGGCCGGCCGCGGCACGGTCTGGACCAACTCCGCCGGCGTGGTGAGCCGGGGGGTCACCCACGTTTCCAGGCGGCCTTCGCCGAACGCGTACACCGCCGCGAACACGTCGCCTCGCAGCGCGTCATAGAGCGCGGCCACGGCGGCGCCGGCGAACGGCCGGGCCCCCCACGCGAGGGCCAGCAGTGAGGGAGCCAGGCGGAGCGTGAGGGCGGGATGCTGGTGCAGGATGCCTTTGGCCGTCGCGAAACCGATCCGGAGGCCGGTGAAGCTTCCCGGTCCGTCGGCCAGCACGATGCCTTCGACGTCAGCGAACCGGGCGCCGGCGAGCCGCAACACTTCTTCCACCGCCGGCAGGGTGGCCGCGGCATGCCGCCGATGCCCGAGCGACACCTCCGCCATGGCTCCCTGGCTGGTGCCCACCGCCACGCTGCCAAACGCCGTCGCCGTGTCCAGCGCCAGCTGCACCCTCACGGTACTGATTCCACGGCGCGACGATCCGGCCGCTCCACGTGCGCCAGCCGGAGGTGCAGGTCAGGCGCCGGCGCCAACGCTCCCGCGCGCTCCGGCCACTCGATGAGGAGCAACCGCGCGCGGTCGGCCAACGCCGCGAGGTCGAGATCCAGCGCCTCGTCCGGGCGGCGCAAGCGGTAGCAGTCCACGTGGATCAGGGGCCCTTCCGGAGAGGGATACTCGTGCACCAGTGCGAACGACGGGCTCCGGGCCGGCTCCGCGCCGGCGGCCCGGGCCAGCGCCTGGACCAGCGCGGTCTTCCCGGCACCCAGCTCGCCGCTCAACCAGACCACGCTCCCCGCGGCGAGCCTGCGCCACCAAGTTCCGGCCGCTTCCTCCAACTGCGCCAGGGTGTACTCAGGCACGTCGTCGGGACCGCGCCAGGGGCTTCGCGGCGGGGCGCGCCGCACCCTGGGCTGAGCGCCGCGTCGGATCGGCCTCCGCTTTGAGCTCGAAGATCTGATCCCGCAGCCGGGCTGCCAGCTCAAAGTCCAGCTCCGCCGCCGCCTCGCGCATCTGCTGCTCCAATACCTGGATCAGGGTCTCGCGATCCAGGTGCTGGGGCAGCGCCTCGCGCGCCGGCGCCGGCCGCTCGGCTCGCGCGTCCGCCACGCGGGTCACCAGGCGCACTTGATCCACCGATTTCCGAATGGAGGCGGGCGTGATCCCGTGCTCGACGTTGTAGGTCAGTTGGGCGGCGCGCCGCCGGTCCATCTCCTTGATCGCCCGCTCCATGGAGCCGGTGACCCGATCGGCGTACAGGATGGCACGGCCGGCGACATTCCGCGCGGCCCGGCCCACCGTCTGGATCAGCGACCGATCCGAGCGGAGGAAGCCTTCTTGATCCGCGTCCAGGATCGCCACCAGCGCCACCTCGGGGAGGTCGAGACCTTCCCGCAGCAGATTGATGCCCACCAGCACGTCGAACTCTCCCAGCCGGAGCCCCCGCACGATCTCCATCCGCTCGATGGCGTCGATGTCCGAGTGCAGGTAGCGCACCCGCACCCCCACCTGCTGCAGGTAGTCGGTCAGATCCTCGGCCATGCGCTTGGTGAGCGTGGTCACCAGCACCCGATCGCCGCCCGAGGCGCAGCGGCGGATCTCGGCCAGCAGGTCATCCACCTGACCCGCGACCGGCCGCACCTCCACCCGGGGATCCACCAGGCCGGTGGGCCGGATGATCTGCTCCACCACTTCGCCCCCCGAGAGCCGCAGCTCCAGGTCCCCCGGGGTGGCCGAAACGAACACCATGGTGGGGACCAGGCCCATGAACTCGCCATGGTTGAGCGGCCGGTTGTCCAGCGCCGACGGCAGGCGGAAGCCGTACTCTACCAGCGTGGTCTTTCGGGACCGGTCGCCCTCGTACATCCCGCCCAGCTGAGGCAGCGTGACGTGCGACTCGTCGATGATGGTGAGGAAATCGGCCGGGAAGTAGTCCAGCAGGCAGGCGGGCCGCTCGCCCGGGCGGCGGCCGCTCAAGTGGCGGCTGTAGTTCTCGATCCCGGCGCAGGTCCCGATTTCCTGCATCATGTCCAGATCGAAGTTGGTGCGGGACTCGAGCCGCTGGGCCTCCAGCAGCTTCCCCGCCGCGCGGAGATCCGCCAGGCGCTCGGCCAGCTCCAGCCGAATGGCCTTGACCGCCGCCTCCAGCGTGGGGCGCCGCACCACGTAGTGGGTCGCCGGGTAGATGGCGCAGCGCTCCAGCGGCGCGATCACGTTGCCGGTCACCGCATGGATCTTGGCGATGCGCTCCACGGTGTCGCCCCACAGCTCGATGCGGACCGCCTGCTCTTCATAGGCCGGGAACACCTCGACGGTGTCGCCCCGCACCCGGAACCCGCCCCGCTCCAGCGAGGCGTCGTTGCGGCGGTAGTTGATGCGGACCAGGTCCTCCAGGATGGCGTCGCGCGAGCGCTCTTCGCCCACCGCGACCGTGGCCATCAGGGCGCGGTATTCCGCCGGGTCTCCCAAGCCGTAGATCGCGGAGACGGTGGCCACGATCACCACGTCCTCCCGCTCCATCAGGCTGGAGGTGGCCCGGAGCCGGAGCGCCTCGATGTCTTCGTTGATCGAGGCGTCCTTGGCGATGTAGGTGGCGGTGGCCGGGACGTAGGCCTCCGGCGGGTAGTAGTCGTAGTAGGAAATGAAGTACTCGACCGCGTTGCGCGGAAAGAAAGACTTGAGCTCCCCGTAGAGCTGCGCCGCCAGCGTCTTGTTATGCGACAGCACCAACGTCGGCTGACCCAGGCGCGCGATCGCGTTGGCCATGGTGACCGTCTTGCCGGAGCCGGTAACACCCAGCAGGGTCTGGTAGCGCTTGCCGCGCTGCAACCCCTCGCTGAGCTGCGCCACGGCCCTGGGCTGGTCCCCGGCCAGGGCAAAGGGCATTTGGAGATCGAAGCCGGACATCTAGGAAGGCAGTCTACATTCCTTGGTCGGCATTCGACATCCGGCTGGCCAGCTCGCGCCGGTCCACCGAGGTGACGCCCTTCACGCGGTGCATGGCCCGCATCACTTTGGTCAAGTGGGTCTGGTTCTCGACCTCGACCAGCACCGTGCCGAACATGGCACCGTCTTTGGTGTTGAGGTCCACCCTCTTGATGTTGGTCCCGGTGCCCGAGACGGCGCCCATCAGATCGGCATAGAGGCCCCGCCGGTCTTCGCCGCTCACGCCCAGGCACACCACGAAGACCTCGCCTTCCTGATGCTGCCAATCGATCTCCACCCGCCGCTCGCTGCCGTCGGGCACGGTGAGGAGGTTGGGACAGTCCGCCCGGTGAATCGAGATGCCCCGCCCCCGCGTCACGTAGCCCACCACCGCGTCGCCGGGCACCGGCTGGCAGCACTGCGCGTACCGCACCATCAGGCCGTCCACGCCCTGGATGCGCACGCCCCGGCCCAGCCGGAAGCGGTCCAGCATCCGGCCCACCACCGTGGGCTTGGGCGGCTGCAGGTCCTCCGCCCCCTGGTCCGGGAACAGGGCGCGGATCACCTGCCCCATGGGGACGTCGCCGGAGCCCACCGCGCGGTACAGCCCGTCGGCCTCACCCACGGACAGGGTCGCGGCGGCGCGTTCCACCGCCTCGTCGCTGGGGAGCGCCAGCCGCCGGCGCCGCAGCTCCCGTTCCACGATCTCGTGGCCCAGGCTGATGGACCGCTCGGCTTCCTCCTGCCGAATCCACCGGTGAATCTGATTTCGCGCTCGCGCGGTGCGGACGTGGATCAACCAGTCCTTGCTGGGGCGTGCCTGCGGCGAGGTGAGGATTTCCACCGTGTCGCCGTTCTTGAGGGGCCGGTGCAGCGGGGCGATGCGGCCATTGACCTTGGCGCCCTGGCAGTGGAGCCCCACCTGGGTGTGGACGGCGAACGCGAAATCAATGGCGGTCGCACCCTTGGGGAGCCGCTTGACGTCTCCCTTGGGCGTGACTCTTTATACACCCAGTGGGCGGCGATACCGAACTCGGCCGTCCGGTGCATCTCCCGGGTGCGGATCTGAATCTCGTACAGCTGCCCACCCGGCCCGAAGACGGTGGTGTGCAGGGACTGATACGCGTTGGATTTTGGGCTGGCGATGTAATCCTTGATCCGCTCCTGCAGCGGCGTCCAGTGGTGGTGAATCACGCCCAGCGCGTGGTAGCAGTCCGCCACGCTGTGCACCAGCACCCGCACCGCCATGAGGTCGTAAATTTCCTCGAACGGCTTGTTGCGCTGGCGCATTTTCTTGTAGATGGACCAGAGGTGCTTGGGACGCCCGGTGACCTCGAAGTCGGCGATCCCGGCCCGCTTGAGCGCCTCCTCCAGCGGGGTCCTCAGCCGGTTGACCATCTCCTCGCGCTCGGCCCGCCGGGCCTGGACCTTCTTGACCAGCGTCCGGTAGTCGTCCGGCTCGAGGAACTTGAAGGCCAGGTCCTCCAGCTCCGCCTTGATGCCGGCCATGCCGAAGCGGTGCGCCAGTGGGGCGTAGATCTCGCGGGTCTCCACCGCGATCCGATGCTGGGCCTCCCGCGGGAGGTGCTCCAGCGTCCGCATGTTGTGGAGGCGGTCGGCCAACTTGACCATGATGACCCGGGCGTCCCGGGCGATGGACAGCAGCAGCTTCCGGTAGTTCTCAACCTGCTCTTCTTCGCTGGAGCGGAAGGTGAGGCTGGAGATCTTGGTGAGCCCGTCCACGATCCCGCCCACCTCGTCGCCAAAGGCCTCGCGAATCCCGTGGAGGGAGACGTCGGCGTCTTCGGCCACGTCGTGCAGCAGGGCGGCCGCGATGGTCACCGAATCCAGGTACTGGTCTACCAGGATCTTGGCGACTTCCACCGAATGCGAGATGAAGGCGTCGCCGGAGAGGCGCTTCTGTCCCCGGTGCGCCGCGGCGCTGAACTCGAAGGCGCGCTCGATGAGCCCCAGGTCGAGCCGGTCCCTCCGCTCGGCCAGCGCTTGGGCGAATCCCGCGTCCACGTTCGCCAGCGCCCCGGTCACAACAATCCCGCCTCCGCGAAGCTGAAGTAGCGATCGGCGCCCACGATCAGATGATCGTACACCGGCAGGTCCAGCAAGCGCCCCGCCTCCACCAGTTGTCGAGTCACCGCCCGGTCCTCGGCCGAGGGCGTGGGATCCCCGCTGGGATGGTTGTGCACCACGATCACCCCCGCCGCCGCCTCCGCAATGGCCTGCCGGAACACCTCTCGAGGGTGCACCAGCGAGCTGGTCAGCGTCCCGCGCGTCACCAGCAGGTCACGCGTGATCCGGTGCTGAGCGTCCAGCGTCAGCAGCCGAAACTCCTCCACCGCCAGATCACCGAGCGCGGCGCGGCACCAGCGGTACACGTCGGCCGGGCAGCGCACCGGCACCTCGGGCTCGCGGTCTTCCGCCAGCAGGCGCCGGGCCAGCTCCAGCGTCGCCGTGACCCGAGCCGCTTTGGCCCGTCCGACGCCCGAGATCGCCGCCAGCGCGCCCACCGGCTGCCGGGCGAGCCCATGCAGCGTGCCGCCGGCCGCGCCCAGCAGCTGCTCGGCCACCGCCCGGGCATCCGCCCGCGACGTTCCCGTCCCTATGACAATGGCGAGGAGCTCCACCAGCGTCAACGCGGAGGGGCCCAGGCCCAGGAGGCGTTCGCGGGGTCGCTCGGCGGGCCGGGC
>JACPAP010000173.1 GCA_016180765.1 Gemmatimonadota bacterium | reverse complement strand
CTCGCGGCCTGCCTCACCTACTTCTCCCGGCAGCAGCGGGACCGGGTGGGTCTGGTGACCTTCGATCGGGACGTGGTGACGGTGGTCCCGCCGTCGGCCAAGCACCTGGAGCGGGTGCTGCACGAGCTCGCGCGGATCGAGCCGGGTCCCGGCGGGGCGTTGGGGCCGTCGCTCCTCAAGATCGCGGAGACGGTGCGGAGACGCAGCTTGCTGGTGCTGATCTCCGACCTCTACGAGGAGCCGGACGCGGTCCTGCGCGCGGTGAGCCGGCTCAAGGGGAAGGGGAACGACGTCATCGTCTTCCACATTCTCGATCCTGCAGAGCTGGCCTTTCCGTTCGAAGACATGATGCTGTTCGAGGACCTGGAGAGCGGTGATCGAATCCCCGTGGTGCCTGACAAGCAGCGGGAGCGCTACCGCGAGCTGATGCGGGAGCACATAACCGCGCTGGGCCGGGTCCTGGTGGACGCCCGCATCGACTACGCCCTGTTCGAGACGTCCAAACCGCTGGATTTCGCGCTGTTCGAGTACTTGAGCCGGCGCGAGCGACTGGTGCGGGTGCGATGACCGCGCGATGGCTACGGCGATGAGAGCGGGGGTGGGTCCCTCCGGTCGCTGCTGTAGTGCTTCCGGCCGGGTAGCGCGGGCAGCGCTCACCGCCCAGGCACTAACGCGCCCGTCGGGACTCACCCCCGCCCTCATCGCCCCCAAGCGCGCGCGCAACGCATGACGTTCCTCGCACCGCTGTTCCTCGCCGGTCTGGCCGCGCTCGCGGTCCCGATCATCGTTCACCTGACCAACCGGCCCAAGAGCGACGCGTATCCGTTTCCGTCGCTGATGTTCCTCCAGCGAGTGCCGTTTCGCACCATGCGGCGGCAGCGCATCCGGCACTGGTGGTTGCTGGCGATGCGCGCCGCGGTGCTCGTGTTGGTGGCCGCCGCCTTTGCCCGGCCGCTGCTGGAGCGTCTGGGAGGCGTGGGTGGGTCCGCCGCTGGTCGGGAGGTCGTACTTTTACTGGACGCGTCCTACAGCATGCGCTTCGGAGATCACTGGCAGCGCGCGCAGGCGGCCGCGCGGCGGGTGGTGAACGGGTTGGGGGCGGACGATCGCGCCACCATCGTGCTGGTGGGCGATCGGGCCGTCTCCCTGGGCCAGGCGACGGCCGACAAGGCCGCCCTGCTGGCAGCGGTGGAGCAGGCTACGCCGGGGTTCGGCACCACGCGGTATGCGGGCGGCATCCAGGCGGCTCGGGACATCCTGGAGCCTTCGAGTCTGCCCCGGCGCGAAGTGGTGGTGATCTCGGACTTTCAGCGAACCGGCTGGCATCCCGACGACGACGTGCGTCTGCCCGAGGGGACCGCGGTTGACATCGTGAACCTGGTCGAACCGGACGCCGCCAACGTAGCAGTGACCGGCCTGCTGGCGGAACGGGCCTTCCGTGGCGAGCGCGAGCAGGTCACGATCTCGGCGCGGGTGGCGAATCTGGGTGCCGCCGCGGTGCACGGCCTGCCGGTGGCCCTGATCGCGGACGGGCGGACGGTGCAGCGCGTCACCGTAGACCTGGACCCTCGCAGCTCGGCCGCCGCCAGGTTCAGCCCGCTACCGCTGGGATCGAGTCCTGCGCGGGTCACGGTGCATGTCGAGACCACCGGGCTGGCGGTAGACGACGACCAGCATGCCGTGCTCGCGCCGGGGGACCTGCTGCGGGTGTTGCTGGCCGAGGGACGAAGCGTGCGGAGCGGTGACTTCCTCATGCGGGCCCTGAGTGTCGGCGCCACCCCGCGCTTCGCCGTCAGCGCGCCGTCCGGCCCCCTGCGGCCGGGGGTGCTGGAACGTCAGGCGGTGGTGGTGTTGGAGGACGCCGCGCCCGCCAGAGCCGCGCCGCTCACCGAGTTCGTCCGGCGTGGCGGGGGCCTGCTGGTGCTGCTGGGCGGCCGGAGCGGGGGCGTTGGATGGGGGCCTGAATGGCGTGGCCTGTTGGGAGGCACGCCGGGTGGGACGGTGGAGCCGGCGTCACCGAGCGGCTTAGGCCTAGCCGGGTTGAGCTACGATCATCCCATGCTCGAGCCGTTCCGGGCGCCGCGGAGCGGGGACTTTGGGTCGGTCCACGTGTATCGCTATCGGCGCCTGGATCCGGATTCCGGCGGCACCGTGCTGGCGCGCTACGACGACGGCGCAGCGGCGCTGATCGAGCGGCGGCTGGGGGCGGGCAGGATCCTGGTGTGGACCTCCGGCATGGAGAACGTGTGGAGCGACCTCCCCGTGCAGCCGGTGTTTCTGCCCCTGGTGCACCAGATGGTGCGCTACCTCGCCGGCTACACCGAGCGGCGCGCCGCGCTCACGGTGGGGCAGGCCCTCGATCTGGACGCGGCACGGGAGATCCTGGATGGGGGATCGGACCTCGTGGTGGAAGCTCCCAGCGGGAGCCGCGCGCCGCTCGACGCCTCCGCCGCGGCGGTGTCGCTGGATGAACCCGGGTTCTACACCCTGCGGGCGCTGGATTCCCACCTGGCACCGGCAACGGTCGCGGTCAACTTGGATCCGGCCGAGGCGGACCTGACTCCGCTTGATCCGGATGCGTTTGTCGCGGCTGTCGCCCCCGGCGGGCCGGTGGGTACCGCCGGGCCTGGCGGGCCCGCCGAGGGCCTGAGCCCCGCCGACCTGGAACGCCGGCAGGGGCTCTGGTGGTATCTTGTGGCTGGGGCGGTGGTGCTGGCACTCGCGGAATCGTTCCTGTCCAACCGGCTGCCGGTCGTCGGGCGCGCCAAGACGTAGTGTCCCACGGGCACGCGCGGTAACACGTTTACCGCAGAGCACGCAGAGACTGCGGAGATGGCAGAGGGCGTGTCGTTGAGGCTATTGCGTCGGTCTTTGATTCCCCTAGTCTTTATCTCTGCGCGCTCCCTGTGGTCTCTGCGCTCTCTGCGGTGAAAAACGCTCCAGGAGTCCGGCCGGGTGTGAAGCTGGCCCGATAGGAGTGAGAACCAATGGATCGAAGCCAGAACCACGAACTGCTGGACATCATTGCCGGTGCGCGGCGGCGGCTGCGCATCCGCCAGCTGCTCCACGGCGCCGGCATCGTGGCGCTGGCCGCGGCGCTGCTGCTGGTGGTCGCTTCCTGGGGGGTGGACCAGTTCCGGTTCTCTCCGTGGGCCGTCGTCGCCTTTCGGGTTCTGGTCATCGCCGGACCGCTCGCGCTCGCGGCGTGGTTCATCGCTCGCCCGTTGCTCTCGCCCGTCTCGGATTCACGCATCGCGTTGTATCTCGAAGAGCACGCGCCGGCGCTGGAGGCCCGCCTGCTGAGCGCCGTCGAGTACGTCCGGCGTGAGGGGCCATTGCTGGGATCGCTGGCGCTGGTGGACCGGTTGGTGGCCGACGCGGTGGAGTGCTGCGAGGCGATCGACAACGGCCGGCGCATCGAGCAACCGGCCCTGGTCCGCTCCGGCGGTATCCTGGCCGGCACCATGCTGGTAGGCGCGGCGCTCTTGCTGCTGGGGCCTGGGGCGGTGCGACGGGGCGCGGCGGGGCTGGTGCCGTGGGGCGGCGAGCGCAATCCGTACCGGATTGACGTGAGCCCGCGGGACACGGTGGTGGCGCGCGGGAGCGATCTCAAGGTGACGGCGGTCCTGCAACATTTCACCGCCGATCGGGTGGAAATCGCCGTGCGCCGTGGCGCCCAGGGCGAGTGGCAGCGTTTCCCGCTGGTGGCGGAGGCAGAGGGCGGCCGGCAGGCGATCGTGCTGTTCGATCTCGCCGAGGGCACCGACTACTTCGTGGAGGCGAGTGGGGTACGCTCGGACCTGGTGCACGTGGGCGTGGCGGATCTGCCCCATGTCCGGCGCATCGATCTGGAATACCGCTTCCCGGCGTATACCGGACTGCCCACCCAACGAGTGGAAGACGGCGGCGACATTGCCGCGGTACGGGGCACTCGGGTCACCGTCGAGGTGACGCCTACCATCCGGCCCGCCGGCGCGTCGCTGGTGGTGGGCGGCCGGGACGCCATTCCGCTCACGCTCGAGGGCACCAGCGTGCTGGCCGGGCAGCTCACCGTGGATCGGCCCAGCTCCTATCGGGTGCTGTTCCAGACGGCGGCCGCCGGTTCGGTCGTGGGGTCGCCGGAGTACGCCATCGACGTGCTGAGCGACCAACCGCCTACCGTGCGGTTCCGGACCCCGGGCCGCGATCTCCAGGTCACCTCGGTGGAGGAGGTGTTCACCGAGGCCGAGGCGCGGGACGACTATGGGGTCGCGCGCCTGGAGTTGATCTACCAGGTGAACGGCGGGGCCGAGCACGCCGTCGCGCTCGGGCCCGGCAGCGGGGCGCTCCAGGAGGTGGTAGGCAGCCACACGTTCTTCCTCGAGGAGCAGGGCCTCACGCCGGGGGACCTCGTGTCCTACTATGCGCGGGCGGCCGAGGCGCAGCACGCCGGTGGGGCGCAGGAAGCGACCTCGGATATCTATTTCCTGCAGGTGCGCCCGTTCGAGCGGGAGTACCGGGCCGCGGACCAGCAGCCGTCCGCGGGTGGGGGCGGAGGTGGGGCGAGTCCGGGCGAGCTGTCCCAGCGTCAGCGCGAGATCGTCGCCGGGACCTTCAACCTGGTGCGCGACTCGGCCCACTACACGGCCACCGAGCGACGGGAGAACCTCGCCACGCTGGCGCTGGCCCAGGGACGGTTGCGCGAGGATGTGGAGACGCTGGTCGGCCGGATCCGGGGGCGGGGTGTGATCGGTTTGGATTCGACGTTCGCCATTGTCGCCGCATCGCTCGACACCGCGGTGAGAGAGATGGCGGCCGCGGAGGACCGGCTGGGCGAGCGAAAGTCCAAAGAGGCGCTGGCTCCGGAGCAGCGCGCGCTCCAGCAGGTACAGCGGGCCGAGGCCGCGTACCGGGAAATCCAGGTGGCGCGGTCCAACCCGGGCGGCGGCGGTGGCGGGGGTGAGCAACGTACGGCCGAGGAGCTGGCGGACTTGTTCGATCTGGAGATGGAGAAGCTCCGCAACCAATACGAGCAGGTGGAGCGCGGCCAGCGGCAGGAGACGGACAATCAGTTGGACGAAACGCTGGAACGGCTGCGCGAGCTGGCGCGGCGCCAGCAGCAGGAGAACGAGCGGCTCCGGGCGCGCATGGACGAAATGGCGGCGGGAGCCGGGGCGGGGGGCACGTCGAGCAGCCAGCGTGAGCTGGCGCAACAGACGGAGGAACTGGCGCGGCGGCTGGAGCGACTGGCCCGCGAGCAACAGCGGCCGGAGTTGAACCAGACGGCGCGCGACCTGCGGGAGGCGGCGGAGGCGATGCGTCGCGCGGCGGCCCAAACGGGGAACGAGGGCGCGGCCCGGGGCCGCACGGCACTCGATCAGTTGCGCCAGGCCCAGCGCTCGCTGGAGCGGGACCGTGGGGAGCGGCTCAAGCGGGACGTAGAGGACGCGCTGCGCCGCACCGAACAGCTGGCCGCGCAGCAACGGAACGTGCAAGACGAGGTGGCCAACCTCACGGGACAGGGCGCGGCGGATCAGCAGCGGATCCAGCGCTTGGATCAACGGAAGCAGGACATGGCGCAGGAGGTCGAAGGCCTGGAGCGGGACGTTGACCAGATGTCGCGAGAGTCGGCGCGGGACCAGCGCGACGCCTCCCGCAAACTGGGGGAGGCGGCCGCCGGGATTCGGGACGACAAGCTGCGCGAGAAGATCCTGTATTCTCGTGGCGTCATCCGAGGCCGGTCGCCCGAGTACGCGCGGAACTTCGAGGACCAGATTGGCGCCGACATCGAGGCGCTCCAAGAGCGGCTGGCCGAGGCGCGGGATGCCATCGGCGAGTCGCGGGAGCAACGGGTGGGGCGGGCCCTGGAGCGGGCCAACGATCTGGTGAACGGCCTCGAGTCGCTCCAGGAGCGGTTGCGGGCGGGGGCAGAGGGGCGGCAGGGGCGGCAGGAGCGACAGGAGGGACAACCGGCGCAGGGGGCACAGCAGGGGCGACCGGGGCAAGCAGGGGAACAGGGACAGCAAGGGCAGCAAGGGCAGCAAGGGCAGCGGGGCCAGCAAGGTCAGTCGGGTGAGTCGCCTCAGGCGGGTCAGCCAAGCCAGCCCGGCGGGGTCGACCGTGGCGGCCAAGGGTTCGGCGGGTGGACCGGGCTCAACCGCCGGCAGTTCGATCGCGAGTGGCGCGAACGATTAGGGGACGCCGATCGGCTTCGCGGCGAGCTCCGGGCGGAAGGCGTGGATGTGCGCGACCTGGATCGCATCATCCAGCAGCTGCGGGGCCTGGATCAGCGGCTCCTGTCGGGGGACCAGCGGTCGCTTGCCGTGCTCGAGAACGAGGTGGTCCAGGGGCTCAAGGAATTCGAGTTCGCGCTCCGGCGGCAGTTCGCCGAGGCGGCGAGCGACCGGCCCTTCCTGACCGGGGCGGACGAGGTGCCGGAGAAGTACCGCAAGATGGTGGAGGAATACTACAAGACGCTTTCTGGGAAGAGGCCTTAGGGAACCTCTGCACCAGTCCCTCGCGCGCTGCAGTTCCGCGCGCGCCGCAGACGAAGAAGGGGCCAAGGCGCGCGCTCCACAGTCAGCGCTCTGCCGTGGGGATCCGGATCAGCCGGTAGGAATGCCCGGTGGCCGCCAGGAAGCGCTCCAGCCCCTCGCGAGGCACGACCAGCGTCGCGGTGTTGACCAGGGGGTGGCAGCGCAACGCAGGGCTCATCCACAGATCCTCGTCGATAAACACCTCCACACGCTGATCTGGGTCGTTGATCAATGCCAAGATCGTGACCGCTCCGGGCTCCACGCCCAGGTACTTCGCCAGCCGCTCCGGGGAGCCCAGGCTCAGTT
>JACPAP010000172.1 GCA_016180765.1 Gemmatimonadota bacterium | reverse complement strand
TCGGTGGGGATGCTGCTCGACATGGGGCTGCTGATCCAACGGCCGCTGGCGTTGGTCGCGGTGGCCGGCACCGTGGTGCTGATGAAGGCGGTGGTGGCGGCGGCGGCGACTTACTCGCTGGGCCGCTCCTTGCAGGTGAGCGTGATGAGCGGCCTGGCGCTGGCCCAGGTAGGAGAGTTTTCGTTCGTGCTGGCCGGCGTGGCCGTGCCCCTGGGACTGTTCCCGGGAGACGGTTACCAGTTGTTCCTCGGCGCCTCCGTCGCCTCCATGCTGGCGACGCCGTTCGTGATCGGCGCCGCCGCGCCGCTGGCCGACGTCGTGTGCCGCCTCGCCCGGCGGCCGGCGATCGAGCTGCTTCCCCACGAGGCCGACGAGGTTGCCCGGGACGACCACGTGATCATCGTCGGGTACGGGCTCAACGGGCGCAACCTGGCCCGCGTCCTGCGGGCCGCCGGGATCGGCTACGTCATTCTCGAGCAGAACGGGCAGGTCGTCCGGCGGGCGCGTCTCGCCCGGGAGCCCATTTTTTTCGGCGACGGCGCGCGACATGACGTCTTGGAGCGGGTGGGCATCGGGAGGGCCCGGGTCATCGTGTTCGCCATCTCCGCCCCGGCCGTGGAGCGCCGCGGGGTGGCGGTCGCCCGGCAGCTCAACCCCAACATTCGCATCGTGGTGCGCACGCGCTACGTGGCCGCCATGGACGACCTGTCGCGCGCCGGCGCGGACGAGGTGGTTCCAGAAGAGTTCGAGACGTCGCTGGCGATCTTCGCCCGGGTGCTTCGGCTCTACGGGATCCCCTCCAACACCATCGAACGAGAGGTCGCGGCGGTGCGAGGAGAGCACTACGGGGTGCTCCGGGGCCTCGCGCTCCCCGGCCTCAAGCTCGACGCCCTGAAGCACCTCGGGGTCCACGCCGCGCTGGACACCGTGGAGGTCGAGGACGGTGCGCGGGCGGTAGGAGAGAACCCCACCACGCTGGACCTGCGGCGCGAGACCGGGGCCACCCTCATCGCCGTGGTACGCGACGGGAAGGCGTTCTACACACCGGACCCGGAGTTCCGGTTCCGGGCGGGCGACTCGGTGGTGCTGGTGGGACAAGGGGAGGCCTTGGCGCGGGCGTGCGGGATGTTCCGGGCGGCGGGCTAGGGCGCCAGCCGCTCGATGACCCACCGCCCGCCATCCCTCGAGTAGCGAAACCGGTCGTGCAGGCGGCTCTCCCTGCCCTGCCAGAACTCCAACGTCTCCGGTACCAGCCGGAACCCGCCCCAGAACGACGGCCGGGGCACGTCCCGTCCGGCGTACTGCCCATCCAGCTCCGCCACGCGACGCTCGAGCACCTCGCGGCTCTCGATCGGCTGGCTCTGCTGCGATGCCCAGGCGCCAAGCTGGCTGCCTCGGGGACGGCTGCGGAAGTAGGCGTCCGACTCCTCGTCGACCACCTTCGTCACGCGACCGGACACGATCACCTGGCGGTCGGATTCGGGCCAATAGAAGACCAGCGCGGCGCTCGGGTTCTCCAGCAGCTGGCGGGCTTTGGGACTGTCGTAATTGGTGAAGAACGCGAAGCCCTGCTCGGAGGCCTCCTTGAGCAGCACCGTGCGGGCCGACGGACGGCCGTCCTTGTCCGCGGTCGCCAACGTCATGGCGGTGGCCTCAGGAATCCCGGACGCCGCGCGAGGCTCAAACCACGCCGCGAATTGCTTGATCGGATCGGGATCCAGATCGGACCCGTCCAACGGGGTATCCCGCGGCTCGTCCCCGGTGGAGGGCTTCGACATGGACCGCAGGATACCGAGGAGCGCCACCGGTCGCCAGGGCTACTGGGACTGCCACGAAGGACTCTTCGTGATGGGTCTCGGATGCCGGCACCGGAGGCGAACGGAGCCCGCCACGTGTGACGGACCGCAGCGCGGTGATATGTTACATTGGAAGCGCTACCAGCTTCCAGAGACTGACCCCGAGGCGGCCTTTCGGAACGCCGAACCGGGGATACCTGGTGCAAGACCGAGGAGTCGTGTCTATGACAGCCCCGTTTCCGCGTTGGGTCCCGGCCACCGTGGTCCCGGCTGCAGTTGCGGTCTTGGCGACCTGTGGTGAGTCCACGACCGCGTTTGACCCGATAGCCTTGAGCCAGAGCACCGACGCCGTCATCAGCGCCATGGAGAACAGCCCGGCGCTCCAAAGCATCAGTGTTCTGGGCGACAAGATGACGCTGGGGGCGCCGTCCCTCGTGACGGCCACACCCCCGGGGCCATCGCACGCTACCGCAGCCTCAGCCAGCGTATTCCCTCCAGGGATCCCGCTGGGCGCCACGTTCGTGTACGACCCCGCGCAGCAGAAGTACGTGGCCAGCGACCGGACGGGCGCGCCATCCAACGGCGTCCGTTTCATCCTGTACGCCGTCCCGCTCGCTGCCCAGCCGAGCGAGATCGGGCACGTCGACCTTCTGGACCAGTCCACGGCGCTTCGGGTGCAGGCTTTCCTCACCGGGAACACGAGTCCTGCTCTGGACTACACCGCGAGCGCGTCGGTGCAGGGGTCGGGCGACGCGATCACCGCTGCGACGCTGAGTGGAAAGGGTTCGGTCTCGGGCGGGACGCTGACCGTGACGATCGACACGCTGACGCAAACGTACTCGACCAGCGCCGGGATCGGCATGCGCCACAAGCTGTCGGTGGCGGAGGAGGCGCTCAGCATCGACTTCCAGGCGACGATCACCTTGTTGCAGACCCTCCAGGGCACCCTCACCATCCAGCACGGAGAGAACACGACCGTCGTTACCGGCTCCGGCACCCTGACGTCGTTCAGCGGGAAGATCACGCATAACGGGAAGGAGGTCATCACCTTCTCAGGACCCAGCTCGGACCCGGTCTTTCTGATGGCCTCGGGAGGCCAGCCCACGGCGGAGCAGCTTGCGGCGCTCAAGAAACTTGCGGATTTCACCAGCGACCTCCCATGCGCCATCGCCAACCTGCTGAAGCCGGCGTTCAAGCTGTTCACGCCCACGGTGCCGTCGTTGCCTTGTTCCTGAATCCCGGCTTGGGGGTCTGAGGTTGCTCCGCGGGACTTGGCGGTGGGCGACCGTCCTCGCGGGGGCCTGCAGCGCCTGCGGGCCGTCCGGCCCGGCCCCGCAGCCCATCTTCATGGACGGCAGGGCGGTCACGGCGGTCGGTGACACGCTGCTCGCGTTTACCCGATCCGGGCTGCCCGCCGTGCTCCTCCGGCATCGCCCCTCGGGGACGGTGGACACGCTCGGCCGGGGTGCCTTGCACAGCCCGCTCCACATCCAGTTCATCAACGATCGGTGGTACGTGTCGGACGTGGAGGACGGGAAGCCGTCGCTGGCGGTCTTCGCCCGTGATGGCCGGCTGGAGCGCCGGGTCGATCTGGCGCGGGCCGGGGCGGTTCCCCACCAGTTCGCCGTGCTGCCCGACAACCGAATCGTGGTCGCAATGCCCGAGGGCCGGCTGGTGGCTCTCCAGGGCGACAGTGCCACCACCTTCGTGGACGCGCGGGGAGGCCCCAAGACCGGCCTGGTGGCGGCCGCCAGCGGCGGCGTGGTGCAGGCGCTGCCCGACAAGCACCTCACGCTCTACAACCAGTTCGGTCACATCCGCTGGCGCATCGACTGGCCGTGGCTCGAGACCGCCTTCGTCACCGACCTCACCGTGGATGCCAACGGGCGCATCCACATCATCGCGGGGATTCCGTCCGAGAACAACTTCGTCGTGTTCGGCCTGGCAGCCACCACGGGCGAAGTGGTGCGGTGGTCCACGCCGGGGCCGTACGCGAGTTTTACGGTCGATTTCTTGGGAGAGATACGGCCCGATACCACGAGGGCGGCAGCAGCGTCAGCGGAGACTGGCCGGTAGGCCCTGCCGCCGTCAATACTTCAGCCCGGTCTTCTCCGCGAACTCTCGAAACAGCCGTTCTTGTTCCACCGTCAGCCGCTCCGGCACCGTGACCGCGATCTCGACCAACTGATCCCCGCGCTGGCCGTTCCGCTCGATCCCGTGTCCGCGGATGCGGAACTTGCGGCCCGGCCCGGTGCCCGGTGGGACCTTGAGCACGACGCGGCGGCCGTCGATGGTGCGCACCCGCAGCTTGGTCCCCAGCACCGCCTGCGCCAGGTTGATCGGCACCGTACAGGTCAGGTCCAGGCCGTTGCGCTGAAAGAACCGGTCCGGTTCCACCTGGAGCGTGATGACGAGGTCGCCCGAGGCACCCCCTGACGGGTGGCGCTGCCCCTGCCCCTTGAGCCGGATGCGGTGCCCGCTGTCGGTCCCCGGAGGCACGGTCACCATGATGCGCTTGTTGACGGCGACCTCCGTCTGCCCGCGACACGCCGGACACGCCTGGCTGGCCACCCGACCGCGACCGCGGCACGCCGGACAGGGACGCCTCACCGCGAAACCGCCCTGCCCGAACGTGATCTCCCCGCGGCCGTTGCACTCGGGACACACCGCGACGCTGGCGCCCGGAGCGGCCCCGGTGCCGCCGCAGGCGGGACAGGTCTCCGTCACCTGGATCGTGACCGGGACCTTGCCACCGAGGGCGGCTACCCGGAACGGAATCTCCACCGACAGCTCGATGGGCTCGACCTCCTTGCGGCCGCGTCCGAAGATGGACGAGAACAGGTCCCCCAGGCCACCGAATCCCCCGAACCCGAATTCGGTTTCTTGGAACGGAGCCCCTCCTCCGCCCCGGGCTCCGGACGGCCCGCGGCGACCGCCCGCGGCGGCGCCCAGCGGTCCGAACTTCCGCATCAAGTCGTACTGCTTGCGTTTCTCAGCGTCGCTGAGCACGGAGTACGCTTCGTTGATTTCCTTGAAGCGCTCCGCGGTCGCCGCATCGCCGGGTCGCGCGTCGGGATGGTACTGTTTGGCGAGCCGCCGGTAGGCCTTCTTGATCTCCGGCTCGGTGGCCGACGAGCTCACGCCCAGGATCTGGTAGTAGTCTTTGACGGCGGGCATCGATTACGAGCCCGAAGCCGGGGCGTCAGTCGCAGGCGGCTCCCGCCAGACGTACACGGACACCCGCGCCGGACGCAGCAGCGCGCCTCCGAAGCGATACCCGGGCTGGAGGACTGACGCCACCAAGTGATCCTGCGCCGCCGTCGGGGCGGGGGCGGTGCTTACCGCTTCGTGCGCATGGGGATCGAACGGTTCCCCCTCCGCGCCCAGCCGCTCCAATCCCGCGCCGGTGAGCACGCGCAGCAGTTTTCGCTCGACCAATTCGACGCCGTCCAGCAGGTCGCGCGCGGTGGCCGTCTCCGGTTCGAGATGCGCCACGCGCCCCAGGTCGTCCAGGCCGTCGAGAATGCCGGCCACCACTTCCGCCTGGGCGCGGTTCCAGCTCTCTGCCCGCTCCCGCTGGGTGCGTTTCTTGAAGTTGTCGAACTCGGCCGCGAGCCGCAGGCGTTGATCCTTGAGCTGCTCCAGCTCCTCCGACAGCCGCTGGATGGTCTGTGCCGGGGGCTCGACCAGCGCCCCGCCGGTGGGGGCCAGCCTTTCAGGCTACGCCCCTTCCTCGACTCCGCCACGTGGGCCGTTACCGGCGGCTCTGGAGGCCGGTCCGGCTCCGCCGCTTTCCTGGAGTGCGCCCTGCGCTTGGTCATTACGCGCGTCGCGATCGCAAGGAATGTACCACCTACCGGCGCCGGAATGGCAGCCTGAGACGGGGCCGCGTTGCGCAGCTGCGCCCGCCGGGACCCGTCGAGGCACGAGCGACTGTCTACTGGAGCATCCGGCGTAGCAAGTCCAGGGCGGCCTGCGCGCTCCGCTGACGAATGTGCTGGCGGTCGCCCGGGAACCGACGCAAGGCCGTCTCACAGCGGCCCTCGAGAAACGCCGCCAGCCAGACGGTGCCCACCGGCTTCTCGGGCGTTCCCCCGGTGGGGCCGGCAATCCCGGTCACGGCGAGGCCCGCGGTGGCGCCAAAGCGGCGCGTCACCTCCTCGGCCATGGCCCGAACCACGGGCTCACTGACGGCGCCGTGCTGCTCGAGGAGTGCCTGAGGCACGCCGAGCTCGGAGACTTTCACGTCGTTCGTGTAGGCCACGACGCCGCCCACGAAGGTGCGGGACGCGCCGGGCACGGCGGTAATGCGCCCGCCCAGGAGCCCACCGGTGCACGACTCCGCGACGGCGAGCCTGGCCCCGCGGCGCTCCAGGCGCGCCAGAACCACGGCGGCGAGGTCGCAGCCGTCTTCTCCATAGCAGTGTTCGCCCAGCACCGGCTTGAGCATCTCGGCAGCGTCGCCCAGGACCCGCTCCGCGTCCGCGCGCTTCAGGCCCCACGCGGTGAGCCGCAGGTCCACCCCCTCGACGGTGGGGAGATACGCCAGGGTGACGGGGGCGAATCGATCTTCCAGCGGGCCAATCCGGTCGGCCAAGGCGGACTCGGTGATGCCGGTGGTGCGGAGAGTGCGCGAGAGGGTCACGGTCGGTGCGCCGCCCAACCGCGCCACCAGCTCTTGGACCCGAGGCCCAACCTCATGCTCGAGGAGCCCGCGCACTTCCCGAGGCACCCCGGGGAGCACCACGGCCACGCCGGGCTCCCCCTGAAGCCACAGGCCCGGCGCCGTCCCCCACTGGTTGGGCAGGACGATCGCCCCGCGCGGGATTTCCGCTTGCGTCCGGTTGGACTCCGGCATGGGGCCGCGACCGAGCCGCTGGAAACGCTGCCGCAGCTGGTCGAGATACACCGGGTCCACCACCAGCGGGGCGCCGAACAGCGCCGCGACCGCACGCTTGGTGACATCGTCGCGGGTCGGCCCCAGACCGCCGGTGGTCACCACGAATCCGGTCCGCGCGAGTCCGTCGCGGACCGCGTCGGTGATGGCCGCGGGGTCGTCGCCCACGGTGGTTCTCCTTACGACACGCGCCCCGACGGAGGCCAGGGCGCGGGCGATTTCGGCGGCGTTGGAATCGATCGTGAACCCGAGCAGGAGCTCGGTGCCGATCGTCACTAGCTCAAGGTCCATCTCCCGGCGCGGCGTGGGGTGGGCCGCCGGTGAACAGGCGGCGGTAGCGGTAGAGGTACACTCCGAGCGAATACATCGTGAGCAATACGGCCGTGGCCAGGGTCACCGCGACCACGATGCCGTGGAACCGATCCCACAGCTCGCCCAGCCACCCGCGATGCCATCCGAACGCCGCCGTCAGGTCCTTCCAGGCGAACCACGCGATGGTGGCGCCGATGAAGATGTCCTGCACGATGGTCTTGAGCTTCCCCGCCCCGGCGGCCGCGATCACCACGCCGCGGCGCTTCGCCACCTGCCGCAGCACCGTCATCAGCACCTCGCGTCCCACCAGGAGGAGCGCCACCCACAAGGGCAAGCTCCCCCACCAGGGGATCTCGTATTCCCGCATCCGGTAGTGAGTGATCCAGTAGATCGGCACCAGGGTGGCGAACAGCAGCAGCTTGTCGGCCAGCGGATCCAGGATCTTGCCGAGGTCGGTGATCTCCTTGCGCTCCCGGGCCAGCCGACCGTCGTAGATGTCGCTGATGGCGGCCGCGAGAAACACCACGAAGGCGATCAGCTTAGGAGACCAGCCTTCGATGAACGGCAGCAGGGCGATGACGGGCGCCAGCGCAATGCGGGCCAGCGTCAGGATGTTGGGGAGCGTCCAGACCCGCTCGGCGGTCAAAGCGCGCGTCCTAGCTCAAGGTCTTCAGGACCAGTTTCGCCACGGCCTTCAGCGTATCGAAGACCCCCTCACCCGTGATCGCCACCGACTCGAAGTACGGCGCGCGCTCGACCCACTGTCCGTCCACCTGCCGGACCAGGAGCTCGCCGGGGTGATACGGATCGGGCATCGCTTTCTGCTTCGCGGGATCCTCCACGGGCCAGCCGGGATTGAGCGCCGCCTGGAGATCCTTGATGGGCGCCGCGTTGGGGAGATCCCGTTTGTTGTACTGGATCAGGAACGGGATCTTGGTCAGGTCGTAGCCGTACTGCGCCATGTTGTCGTACAGGTTCTGCATGGACTCGATGTTGGCTTCCATGCGCTCGATCTGGCTGTCGGCCACGAAGACCACGCCGTCCACGCCCTTCAAGATCAGCTTGCGCGACGCGTTGTAGTACACCTGGCCCGGGACGGTGTACAGGTGGAACCGGGTTTTGAACCCCCGGATGGTGCCCAGATCCACCGGCAGGAAGTCGAAGAACAGGGTCCGCTCGGTCTCGGTGGCCAGCGAGACCATCTTCCCGCGGGTGTCCGGGGACACCTTCTGGTAGACGTGCTCCAGGTTGGTGGTTTTGCCGCCCAACCCGGGCCCGTAGTAGACCAGCTTGCAGTTGATCTCGCGGGAGGCGTAGTTGATCATCGACATGATCGATCCCCCCGGTCAGGCTCCGAACAGTTTGTCAATCTCGTCCTCGGCTCCCTCGAGCAGGCCCTTGCGGTCCGTTCCCGGCGCGGGCGCGCGCTTGAACATCTCGTCGAACACCTTGGCCAAATCGGTCACCGTCTGCTTCACCTTGAGGCGGACCATCCCGACCGTGGTCCGCTGATCGAACAGCACCACCAGAATCACCCGCCGCCCCACGTCGGCGAGGTACATGGACTCTTTTTCGCCCTGGTGAAACAGCGAGGCGAACTCCGGCTCGCCGATCATCTTGGCCAGCTGGTCGTTGGCGCTGAAATCGGCGGCGGTGAGCGAGGCGAACGCGGTGGGATCGAACGAGAGCTGCTCGCCCGCGTTGGCCAGGAGCTGGCCCGCGCGGTCCACCAGCAGGGCGCACCGCGCACTCGACTCCTGGAGCAGGGCGTTCATGTGCTCGAGGATGCGCTTGTAGTCGTTCTCGTCGAGCGACCAGCTACTGGCAGCGATCTCGGCCATCGCCTCCCCACCCTGAGCCAGACTTACGCCAGCTTCGCTTCCATGCGCCGCACGATCGCCTCCGCCCGGCGCCGGAGCATGGGGTGCTCCTCCCACGCGAGGTAGTCCCGCAGCAGGCGGACCGCTTCCACGCTCGGGTGCCCGCTGAGATAGCCCAGGGCGGACAGGCGGCGCAAGGCCCGGCGGCTGAACAGGTCCTGGCGGTGCCGGCCCATCGAGTATTGGGCCAGCACCAGCCCAAGCAGGGCGCCCACGCCGAGCGCGATCAGGGCCGCCTTGGCCTTGGACCCCATCAGCTCCCCATCTCGCGCCGCGCGGCCAGCGCGCGGGCGATGGTCAATCCGTCGGCGTATTCCAGGTCGCCGCCCACCGGCAACCCCAGGGCGATGCGACTCACCTTGACGCCGTGCGGCTCCAGCACGCCGCGGACGTAGGTGGCCGTCACCTCGCCTTCCAGGGAGGCGTTGGTGGCCAGGATGACCTCCCGCACGGCGCCGCCGTTGGCCACCCGCGCCCGCAACGGGTCGATCCGCAGGTCTTCCGGGCCGATGCCGTCGAGCGGCGAGACGTGCCCGCCCAACACGTGGTAGACCCCCCGGTACTCGCCGCTGCGCTCGATGGCGGCGATGTCCGACGCCTCCTCCACCACGCAGACCAGCCCCGCGTCCCGGCGGGCGTCGGCGCAGATGCCGCAGGGATCGGCGTCGCTCCAATTGCCGCACACCGAGCAGGCGGCCACCCGGGTGCCGAGCGCGGTTATCGCCTCGGCCAGGCGCTCCAGGGCGCTCCGGGGCTGCTTCAACAGGAAATAGGTGAGGCGGGTGGCCGTCTTCTTCCCGATGCCCGGGAGACGCGCGAGCTCCGCCGCCACATCGTCGATCGCCGACACGACTACAGCGGCAGCTGGAACGGCAGCGGCAGGCCCCCGGTCACCTTGCGCAGCTCCTCGCGATACAGTTCTTCCGCGCGGCGCTGCGCATCGGCCACCGCCGCCCCGATGAGATCCTCCAGCATCTCGACATCGCCATCCGTCACAACCTTCGGATCGATCCGGATGCGGCGAATGTGGCCCCGTCCGTCCGCCGTCGCCTCAACCATCCCGCCCCCGGCGGAACCGGTCACGGTCCGTTGGGCGAGCTCGGTCTGCATCTGGGTCAGCCGGCCCTGCACCTGCTGGCCGAGCTGGAGGAGTTGCGAGAAATCAGGCATGAATGAAACGAATCAGGACTCCTTCGGGTTCGCAAGGTAGCCCGCGCCGGAAACGCCCGCAAGTTATTCGAGTAGCTCCAGATCGAACGCGTCCGCCGCGGCGTCCAGCGCCGGGTCCTTGGCCCGGTAGCGCCGGAGCCGTTCCTCCCGCTCGAGGTCGCGGTTGAGCCGCCGCGGCTCCGGCGCTCCAGCCGCGCCCGCCCCGGGGCCGGCCGGGCGCACCACCACCCGCACCGATGCGCCGGTGACACTCCGTACCGCCGTCTCGATCGCCTTGCGGCCGTTCTCGAGCCCCTGCAGATCGACTTCGCTGCCGGACACATCGAGGGCCAGCGTCTCCCCGTCCACCAGCGGCGTCGCCTGCACCAACGCCTCGCGCAGCAGACGGCTCTGCTGGCCGACCACTTCCACGATTTCCCCCCACCGACGCACGACCTCGGGCTCCGACGCGGCCGGCGGGGCCGGAGGGGCGGCAGGGGCCGCGGCGGCGGCCGAAGCGGGAGGGACGGCGCCAGCTGCGACCGGCGGTTCCGCCGGTCGGTGCGGGGCCGGCGGCGACGGCAGGCCCCGCGGCGGGGGGGTGGGCGCCGGGACGCCGGGCGCGGACCCGCCGGCGCTGCCCGTGCCCAGTGCTCGCAGCACCTCGGATAGCTCGACCGTCCGGTCCAGCAGCGTGAGCTGGAGGAGCAGGGTCTCCACGTGCAGCCGCGCGTGCGGGCTCCGCCGAATGCTCTCCTCGGTCTCCGCCAGGAGCTTGAGCATCCGCAGCAGGTCCCCCGCGCTGAAGCCCGGGGCCCGCCGGACGACGCATGAGCGCAGCACGTCGGTGAGCCCCTCAGGCTCCCCTCCCAGGATCTGCTGCAGCACCGCGCGGAGCACCTCGCCCAACCCGCCCGCGAACTCGGCCAGGTCTGCCCCGGCCTCGACCAACCGCTCCACCAACGGCAGCACCTCCGCCGAACGCCGCTCCGCCACGAGGTCCAGCAGTTCCGCGTACAGCTCGTCCCCGATCAGCCCCAGCGCCTCCCGCACCCGAGCGGCAGTGACCGGGCCGTCCCCGAACGCCACCACCTGGTCCACCAGCGACAGCGCGTCTCGCATGCCGCCCAACGCCACCCGCGCGATCAGCGCCAGGGCGTCTTCCTCGATCTGGATGGACTCCTGCCGGGCCACCTCCCGCACCCGCCCCGCGATGGTGCCGGGCCCGATCCGCCGGAAGTCAAACCGCTGCATCCGACTCAAGACCGGCGCCGCGGTGTTGGCGATCTTGTGCGGCTCGGTGGTGGCGAAGACAAACACCACCCGGGGCGGCGGCTCCTCCAGGATCTTGAGGAGGGCGTTCCAGGCCTCGCGCGTGAGCATGTGCGCTTCGTCGATGATGTACACCTTGGAGCGCTCCGGGCCGCTGGCCGCGTACATGGCCCGCTCCCTGAGCTCGCGCGCGTCGTCCACGCCGCGGTTGCTGGCGGCGTCGATTTCCACCACGTCCAGGTTGGCCGCGCCGGACCAGATCCGGCGACACGACTCGCATTCACCGCACGGCTCGCCGCCCACCCCACTGCCGGCCCCGGGGCGCTCGCAGTTCAGCGCCATGGCCAGGATGCGGGCGGCCGTGGTCTTCCCCACACCCCGCGGGCCGGTCAACAGATAGGCGTGCGCGACGCGGTTCCGGGCGACCGCACCCGCCAGGCCGGCGGCGACATGTTCCTGCGCCAGCAGGTCGGCGAAGCGCTTGGGGCGGTACTTGCGGGCGAGAGCCGTGTGAGTCATCTCAATTGCGGATGGTGGATTTGGGACCGCGGATTGGGGTGCCCGACTGGGCGTTCAATCCGCAATCCCCAATCCGACTTCCGAAATGCGGAATTGCCCCAGGCTCCCCGGAGCGACGCCTGACGTCGCTTAGCGCTGCTACCTTCACGGTCCTGACGCGGTTCGCGGGCATGCGCCCCCCGGACCTGGGGCGGCTGAAACCTAGCGACTCGCATGCCCGCGAACCACCCCTCACCGGGGTGGCGCACGGTGAACCGTGTCGCGGAGCGGGTCTGCACTCCCCCGCTCAACGCGCACCGCGCACCGCGCCCATCGCGATCTATCCGCCCAGCGTATCGCCGATGATCTCCCCCGCCCGCTCCACCTCCTCGCGGGTCACGTTCAAATGGGTCGCGGCCCGAACCCGCCGGGGCCCAAAGCGTGAGAACTTGGCGCCAGCGGCCGCTAGCCGCGGGATCGCGTCTTCCGCGGTGTGGCGGGGGAGATCCAGCATCACGATGTTGGTCTCCGGTGGGACCACCGTGATGGTGGCATGCCCCCGG
>JACPAP010000171.1 GCA_016180765.1 Gemmatimonadota bacterium | reverse complement strand
GCGCACTCGATCAGATCATCACGACTGAGCGGAAACAACCGTCCCTTGGGCGTCCCGCGGACGGTGTGCCCGGATCGCCCCACGCGCTGGAGGAACGTCGAGATCTGCCGCGTCGAGCCCAGCTGGCACACCAGGTCCACCGAGCCGATGTCGATCCCCAGCTCCAGCGACGCGGTCGCGACCAGGGCCTTGAGCTGGCCCTCCTTGAGCCGCGTCTCGGCGTCGAGGCGCGCCTCCTTGGAGAGGCTCCCGTGGTGCGAGGTCACCAGTCCCAAGCCCACGCGCTCGCTCAGGTGCCGCGCCACCCGCTCGGCCATCCGCCGGGTGTTGACGAACACCAGCGTGGTGCGATGCTCTGCGATGAGCCGTGCCAACCGGTCGTAGATCGTTTCCCAGATCTCGCCGGACATCACCGCTTCGAGCGGCGCGTCCGGGATCTCGACACCGAGGTCTATGGCGCGGCGATGGCCTTGGTCCACCACCGCGCAGTCCGCGTCGCCCGTGTCATCCAGGCCGCCCGCGCCCACCAGGAACCGCGCGCCCTCGTCGATCGGTTTCTGCGTGGCCGAAAGCCCAATGCGAAGCAACGGCCGCCGGGCCACGTGCTGCAGCCGCTCCAGGCTCAGCGCCAGGTGCGACCCCCGGCGGGACCCGATGACCGCGTGGATCTCGTCCACGATCACGGTACGCACGGTGCGCAGCATCCCGCGGCTTCGCTCCGCGGTCAGCAACAGATACAGCGACTCCGGCGTGGTGACGAGGATGTGCGGGGGCGACGCGAGCATGGCCGTCCGCTCCCGGGCAGGCGTGTCTCCGGTGCGTACCGCCGCAGTGATGCGCACGGACGGAAGGCCCATGGCCTCCGCCACCTGGCGAATCTGGCGGCGCGGTTCAGCCAGGTTCTTGTGGATATCGGCGGACAGGGCCTTGAGGGGCGAGACGTACACCACGCGGGTCTCGTCCGGCAGGCCATGCTCCAGCCCTTCGCGCAGCAGCTCGTCGAGGGCGTTCAGGAACGCCGCCAGCGTCTTGCCCGACCCGGTCGGCGCCGAGATCAGCGTGTGCCGGCCGGACCGAATCGCCTCCCAGCCTTGGGACTGGGCGGGCGTGGGCTCGCCCAGACGCTCGGCGAACCAGCGGGAGACGGCGGGATGGAAGCCGGAGGGCAGCATGGGTCCAATATGGCGGCAGAAGCGGGAGAAGCGGCAGGGGCGGCAAAAGAGCAGCTCGTGCCGTCTGCCGCTACTGCCGCTTCTGCCGCTGATACGTCTCCACCGCCTCTCGCGCCTGCCACAGGTGCCGGCGGTCGTGCGCCATCTGCAGCGCGACGGCGGACCCCAGCTTATACCTCAGCCACTTGGCGAACGGTGACTGGACCTTGGCAGCCCCAAGGTCGTAACCGTCGAGCTCCTGGAGCAGACGCCGGAGATCGTCGTGCAACTTGGTGAACTCGGCGAGGACCGACGTTGCCCGTGGTGCTGAAACTACGGAGTCGTGCGGCGGGGCGTCAGAGGCGTGAGGGGCGGAGGGACGTTATCTTCCGCTAGGTAGCCGACCTCCACTCCCAGGGCGACCACGCTCTTGTTCGAGAACATCTTCGAGACCGTCAATTCCGGGTTCGCGCAGGCGCTTTATGAAGACTATCTGCGCGATCCCAATTCCGTCCCGCCGGAGTGGCGGGAGTTGTTTGAGAACGGAATGAAGGGGCTCCGACCTGAGACCCCGTCGGCGGGCGAAGCGGCAGAAGAGCGAGCTGCAACAGCTGCTCCCCCTGCCGCTTCTGCGGCCTCACCGGCTCCTCCGGCTCCTGCGGCCCCTCCGGCCTCTGCCGCCTCTCTTGAGCCCATCAAGGGACCGGCCCTGCGCCTGCTCGAGAACATGCAAACCTCCCTCCACGTCCCTACCGCGACCTCGTTCCGCGAGGTGGACGTGTCGCGATTGTGGGACGCCCGCGCCCGGCTGAATCAGGGCCTGTCGTCGCGAGAGATCAAGCTGTCCTTCACCCACTTCGTGGGCTGGGCCATCGTGCGCGCGGCGCAGCAGTTCCGGGCGATGGTGCGCGCGGTGGTGGACGTGGACGGCGCGCCGCACCGGCTCGACCCTGACGGCGTTCACCTGGGTCTGGCGGTGGACGTGGAACGCAGGGACGGGAGTCGCGGGCTCCTGGTTCCGGTGATCAAGTATGCCGATCGGATGACCTTCGCCGAGTTCCACGCGGAGTACGAGCGGCTGGTGACCGGCGCGCGAGACGGCAAGCTCCTGCCGGACGCCTACCAGGGTGGCACCATCACGCTGACCAACCCAGGGACCATCGGGACGGTCGCGTCGGTGCCCCGGCTGATGAACGGCCAGGGCTCGATCATCGCCACCGGGGCGATCCGCGAGGTGGCGGGCCGCCGGCTGATGACGCTCACCAGCACCTACGATAACCGCATCGTCCAGGGTGCGGAGTCAGGGATGTTCCTGCGCGCCGTGGACCAACTACTCCAGGGCGAAGAGCGGTTCTACCAGCAGGTCGCGGAGGCCTTTGGGATGGCGTCGGGCGGAGGGGCCGCGGAGGCCGCAGAGGCGACGCCTGGGGGCACAATGTCCGCCGCCCCCGGGACTGCTGCGGCCGCTGCGGCCCCTCTGGCCCCTGCGAAGGCGGGGATAGGGGTTGGGGAACAGTTAATAGCCGCCGCCATGTCACTGGTCCGCGCCCATCGCACTCATGGCTACTTGTGCGCGCGGCTCGACCCCCTGGGCACGGAGCCCAAGGGTGACCCGGCCGTGGACCCGGGTCCCCACGAGCTCACCCCCGAGATCATGCGGCGGATTCCGGCCAAAGCGCTGCGGGTGTACGTGCCGGGCGAAACCCTGGCCGACGCGCTCCCTCGGCTTCGCGAGACCTACTGCGGCACCATGGCCTACGAGATCGAGCACATCGCGAGCCACGAGCAGCGCGTCTGGCTGCGTCAAGTGATCGAGTCCTGGCAGCATCGCGCGCCGCTCCCGCCCGAGGAGCGGGTGCGCCTGCTGGACGTGCTCACCAAGGTGGACACGCTGGAGCGGTTCCTCCACAAGGCGTACCTGGGCCACAAGCGGTTCGGCATCGAAGGCGTGGACCTGCTGGTGCCCATGTTGCACTGGGCATCGGCCATCGCGGCCGCGCACGGCGCGCGCGAGGTGGTGATGGGCATGGCCCACCGCGGGCGGCTCAACGTGCTCACCCACGTCGTAGGCTTGCCCTACGAGACGCTGCTGGCGGAGTTCGAGGGCGGCAGGCAGGTGGAGGAGACGCTCACGCCCAAGGGCGGTACGGGCGACGTGAAATACCACCACGGCGCCACCGGCAGGTTCAGCACGCCTGACGGCCGGACCATCGACATCGTCCTCATGCCCAACCCGAGTCACCTCGAGGCGGTGAACCCCGTGGTGGAGGGGCGCGCCCGCGCGGTGCAGACCACGCGGACCCAGCCCAAGGCCCAGCACGATCCTGCGCGGGTCTTGCCGATCCTGATTCACGGCGATGCCGCTTTCGCGGCACAGGGCGTCGTGGCCGAAACGTTCAACCTGGCGCGGCTCGAGGGCTACGGAACCGGCGGCACGCTGCACATCATCACCAACAATCAGGTGGGCTTCACCACCGACCCCTGGGAGGCCCGCTCCACCGATTTCGCCAGTGACCTGGCCAAAGGCTTCGACGTCCCCATCATCCACGTGAACGCGGACGATCCGGAGGCCTGCATCGCGGCCGTGCGGCTCGGCATGATGTATCGTGAGAAGTTCCGGCACGATTGCGTGATCGACTTGGTGGGCTATCGGCGGCACGGTCATAACGAGGGCGACGAGCCCCGCTACACCCAGCCGGTCATGTACCAACGGATCGACCGGCACCCGACGGTGCGCGAGCTGTACGCCACGGCGCTGGTGCGAGACGGCGTGTTGACCCAAGCCGCCGCGGACGAGATGGACCAGAAGCAATATCAGCTACTGGTGCGGACGCAGCAGGGGCTGCGCGAAGACCTCAAGGGCGAGGGCGAGGAGCCGGTCCGGATCTCCGGTCAGTGGGCCCCGCCGGCTGAACCCGTAACCGCTGTGCCTGCCGAACTGCTGCGCGAGCTCAACGACGGGCTGCTGGCGTTACCCGAGGGCTTCACGGTCAATCCCAAGCTGGCCAAGCAGTTGGACCGTCGTCGCGACGCGCTGGGGGATCAGCCGGCCATCGATTGGGGGCACGCGGAGGCTTTGGCGTTCGCTTCGCTCCTGGCCGACGGCGTGCCGGTGCGGCTGAGTGGCCAGGACAGCGAGCGCGGCACCTTCAGCCAGCGGCATCTGGTGCTGCATGACGCGGAGACGGGCCATCGCTACACGCCCATCCACCATCTGCCGCAGGCCCGGGCGGCGTTCGAACTGCACAACAGCCCCCTCTCCGAGTACGCCGTCATGGGCTTCGACTACGGCTACAGCGTCGCCGCGCCGGAGGCGCTGGTCCTTTGGGAGGCCCAGTTCGGCGACTTCGCCAACGGGGCCGAGATCATCATCGACCAGTTCATCATCGCCGGACTGGCGAAGTGGGGGCAGACGTCGCGGCTCGGCCTGTTGCTGCCGCATGGCTACGAGGGCCAGGGGCCGGAGCACTCGAGTGCGCGGCTGGAGCGGTACCTGGCGCTGGGGGCGGAAGGCAACATCCGGGTGGCCAACTGCTCCACGCCGGCGCAGTACTTCCACCTGCTGCGGCGCCAGGGCAGGCACGCCGAGATCCGGCCGCTCATCGTCATGACGCCCAAGAGCCTGCTGCGGCTGCCCCAGGCCACCTCGTCGGCGCGGGAGCTCACCGAGGGGCGGTTCCACCCGGTGGTGGATGATCCGACCCTGGTCGCCAAGAAGAACGCCGTGACGCGACTGGTATTGTGCTCCGGCAAGGTGTACTACGACGTGGTCACCGCGAAGCGGCGCGCCGAAGCCGGACACGTGGCGGTGGGACGGATCGAGCTGCTCTATCCGTTCCCGCAGGACGAAGTGCTCCACCTCCTCAGTGAATACCCCGCCCTGCGCGAGGTGGTCTGGCTGCAGGAGGAGCCGTCCAACATGGGCGCGCGCAAATGGGTCGTGCCGCAGCTGGAGACGGTCGCCGGCGACGCGACGCCGGTGCGCCACATCTCGCGACCCGAGCGCTCCAGTCCCGCAGAGGGCTATCCGGCGGCGCATCGCGCGGAGCAGGAACGGCTGGTGCGGGAAGCGCTGGCGTGAAGAGGGCGGGAGTTGAACTCCCTGTTTGATCTGCTGCGGTACGCCGTGTTCGCCGTGTTGGTGCTGAGCGCGGTGATCGCGTTGGGGTCTTGGGCGGTGCGGACCCGCCGCATCAGTCCCTTCAGCGGCGCGGCACGGCTCATCCGGACGCTCACCGATCCGATCATCAATCCGATGGAACGCTGGGTCTTGCGGCGCGGCGGCAACCCCCAGCACGCCCCCTGGTGGCTGCTCGGCCTGGTGGTGGTGGGCGGCATCCTGGTCATCACGGTGGCGCAGTGGCTGGTCGTCCAGTTGGGGCGGGCCTCGTTCGCGGCCACCGCGGGCCCACGCGGCGTGTTGCGCCTGGCGGTGTATTACCTGGGACAGCTCGTCCTGATCGCGTTGATCGTACGCGTGATCGCGTCGTGGTTCGGCGTGTTCCGGTACAGTCGCTGGATGCGGCCGGCGTACCTGCTCACCGACTGGATCGTGGAGCCGCTCCGCCGGATCATCCCGCCGATCGGCATGATCGACATCACGCCGCTGGTGGCGTGGTTTGGCATTCGGATCGCGCTGAGCTGGCTGATGAACCTGCTGTGACGGAAAACGGGAAACGGGAAACGTGGGCTCAACGCCAACAGCATCGCTCCTCGTGCACGTGCAACCGCGGGCCCAGCGGACGGAAATCGTGGGGTGGCATGGGGACGCGATCAAGATCCGGGTGGCGGCGCCGCCGGTGGACGGGGCCGCCAACGGCGAGTTGCTTCGGTTCCTGTCCCAACGCCTCGCCCTGCCCGCGGCCCAGGTGCGGTTGGCGGCGGGCAGCACGGGGCGGCGGAAACGGGTGGCGGTTGTCGGCCTCGACGGGGCGACCGTGCTTGACCGACTTGGCGTTCGTTAGGCGCCCTTGGCATTCGTTGGACGCCCAGCCCGCTCAGACCGTTGGGCTGGGTGGCGCCGCGGGTCGGTGGGGGAGTGAAGAGACCGAATTGCCGCGGGACGTGGCCCATCGTTGCGAAACGGCGCGCGGTTTGACGTGGCAGGCCCCCGCGGGTACATTGAGTGGCACAACTGATTCCGTGGCGATTTGCGGCATATTGCGGCCACGTTAAACAAGTCGCTAAAAAGCCCGACCCCGGCGTGCTTTCTAGCGGCCGGGGATTTTGTTTGATGGAAAGCGTGAAACGTGAAGTGTGAGACGTGAAACGCGGTGAGCCCACTAGCATCGTTTCACGTTTCACGCTTCACCAGTAACGACGGAGTTCCATGAGCGGCAAAGAAGTCCGACACCGGCTGCGCGAGCTGCTCGGGCAGCGGATCCTGATCCTCGACGGTGCGATGGGGACCATGATCCAACGCCATGGCGTGACCGAAGAGGACTTTCGTGGTACGCGGTTCGCCGACCACCCGCGGCCGCTCAAGGGCGACCACGATCTCCTGTCGCTCACTCGGCCGGACGTGATCCGGGACATTCACCGCGCCTACCTCGAGGCCGGCGCGGACATCATCGAGACCAACACCTTCAACGGCACCCGGATTTCGCAGTCCGACTACGGCCTGGAGGCCATCGTGCGGGAGCTGAACGCCGCGGCTGCCCGCCTCGCCCGCAGCGTGGCCGACGAGTTCACCGCCAAGACGCCGGAG
>JACPAP010000170.1 GCA_016180765.1 Gemmatimonadota bacterium | reverse complement strand
GGCCCTACGACGACACCGGCTGGACCTTTCAGTTGATGCGGAACCTCACGGTGCTGGCCGTCACGGACAAGGCGATTCTAGACCAGGCGATGACGCCGGTCACGTCGGACCTGACGGCCCCCGGCGGTATCGAAGGAGCCGGGAGCGTGCTGGTGGTGGACCACACCACGGACAATGCGCTCATGGCGTTCCGCTTCAAGCACGCCGGCGTGCGGATGCTCGCGGCGGAGGACGACTTCGACGCCGCCGGCCGCCGGTTCCGGGCCGGCGCGTTCATCATTCCCAACGCCGACCGCGCCGTGCTGGGGCCCACGCTCACCGCGTCGGGCCTGTCCGCCTGGGCCGTGGCTGAGGCGCCGGCGGTCAAGACCCACGAGCTGGATGTCCCGCGCATCGGCTACGTGCACGCCTGGCAGCGCACCCAGGACGAAGGCTGGGTACGAGCCGCTCTGGACACCTACGGGGTACCGTACACCTACTTCGCCGACCAGAAGCTGCGCGAAGGCAACCTGCGCCAGCGGTACGACGTGATCATCTTCCCCCACGTCGGTGGGAATCCGCAGTCGCAGGTGAACGGCATACCGAAGACCTCCGATACGCCGCTACGCTATCAGAAAACCGCGGAGACTCCCAACCTCGGCGCCAACGATCAAAGCGACGACATCCGCGGTGGTATGGGACTCGACGGCCTGGTGGAGCTAGCCCGGTTCGTCGAGGAGGGGGGAACGCTGCTGGTCGAAGGCTCGACCTCGACCATCTTCCCCGAGTATGGTATCACGCGTGGCGTGACGGTCGAAAGCTCGGACCGGCTGTTCGCGCGGGGCAGCATTCTCCGCGGCCTCATCAAGGACAAGAAGAGCCCCCTGGTGTACGGCTACGACGGCGAGCAGTTGCCGGTGTACTTCAACCAGGACCCGGTGCTCAACGCCGGTGCGGGCGGAATCCCCGGCGAGTTCGCCGGGTTCTTCCGGGGCGGCCAGAGCCAGATCCCCGGCGTCGGGCAGAATATCACACCCATGGCCAACCGACTCAGGCTGTCCCCGTGGGAGCAAGACAGCGCGGCGGCCGGCGGGCCGCAGGGGGCGCAGCGGCCGCAGGTGGATGAGGTGGCCGCGTTCCGGCAGATGGCACGGCAGTTCGGGGTGAATTTGGACGACGCCCGGCCGCGCGTGGTGATGGCGTTCCCGGCGAATCCCGACGACCTGCTACTGTCGGGGACGCTGGCCGGCGGTCAGGTGCTGTCCAACCGGGCGCAGCTGGTGGATGCGCCGCTGGGGCAGGGGCATGTGGTGATGTTCGCCATCCGGCCCTTCTGGCGATGGCAGACCCAGGGGACGTTCTTCCTGGGCTTCAACGCGATTCTCAACTGGAACGACCTGGACGCGGGGAAGCCCGCCGCTCAGGAGCCGCCGGTGGGCGAGCAGCGCGGGCGGTAACGCGGCGATCGTTGCCGAGTAGGCGAAAGGAGCGCCGGTCGGTCCCTCCGGTCGCTGCAGTGCTTACAGCGGACCTTGTCCCTCGGGCAACGCCGCCGCACTGACGCGCCCTTCGGGACCTACCGGCGCTCCTTTCGCCTACGATAGTTGCGCCTCGCCCGCCCGACGCATTGATTCCGCCAGCTTTCCTTGACCACGGACCCGAGGCTCACAGGAAACCCATGTACCAGTCGTGTCGAACCGCCCACGGGTTAGGTCTTCTGACGCTCGCCGGTTGGTCGCTCGCCGCAGCCCAACAGGCGGTGCCGACGCCGGAATCGGTTCTGGGATTCCGCCCAGGCGACGATTTCAAGCTCGCGACCTACGAGGAGTCGGTCGAGTACTTCAAGCGGCTGGATGCGGCGAGCGACTACGTTCAGCTGATTGACGTCGGTCGCACGTCGGAGGGCCGGACGTGGTACCTGACGCTGATCTCGGCGCCGGCCAACCTGGGCAACCTCGAGCGCCATCGCGAAGCGGCGCGCCGCCTGGCCTACGCCCGCGGGCTCACCGACGACGAGGCGCGGCGCCTCGCGGCGCAGACGCCGGCGTTCGTGGACATCAGCGGCGGCCTGCACGCTTCCGAAGCCGCCGGAGCGCAGCACACCATTCAGCTGGCGCACGACCTGGTAGCGGGCGACGGTCGGACCCGCGCGCTCCTGGACAGCCTGGTCGTCTTCCTGTGGCCGTCGCTCAATCCGGATGGGCAGGATATCGTGGTGAACTGGTACCGCGAGAACGTGGGCGGGCCGTACGAGGGCGCGCCGCTCCACGAGCTGTACCAGAAGTACATCGGCCACGACAACAACCGCGACGGGTACATGCTCAACGTGACCGAGTCACGCGTGGTCACGCGCGCTTGGCGGCGCTTCGAGCCGCAGATCATCTACGTGCACCACCAGTCCTCGCCGTTCCCCACGCGGATCTGGCTGCCGCCGTTCGCCGAGCCCATCGCGCCGCGGAGCCCGGCGCTGATCGTCCGCGAACTCAACGCCATCGGCATGCACATCGCCGAGACGCTCGAGGCCAACGGGCAGCCGGGCGCCACCCATGCGGGGACGGGCTTCGACGCCTGGTATCCCGGGTACATCGATTACCTGCCGGTGTTGCAGAACATCGCTGCCTTCTGGACCGAGACCGCGCTCTACCGATATGCCACGCCGTACTTCTACACCATCACCGACTTCCCGACCGGTATGAGGGACTTTCGCGCGGGCAATTTGTACCTGAGCCCGTGGAAGGGCGGCTGGTGGCGGTTGCGGGACGCGGTCGAATACATGCTCACGGCGTCGCTGGCCACGCTCGACTATGCGGCGAAGCATCGAGAGTTCCTGCTGTACAACCGATACCAGGCTGCCCGGGACGCGATCCAGCGCTACGACGCCGAGCCGCCGTACGCCTATCTCGTGCCGCAGCAACAGCGCGACCCGATGGCCGCGGTCGAGTTGCTGCGGCGCATCGCGTTCCATGGGGTCGAGGTACAGCAACTGACCCAGGACGCGATGCAGGACGGCGTGACCTACCCACGCGGCACCTGGGTCATCCCCATGAACCAGGCCTTCGCCGAGCTGGTGCGCCAGCTGTTCGAAGTGCAGGTGTATCCCGACTTGCGGGAGTACCCGGACGGCCCGCCGGAGCAGCCGTACGACGCGGCGGGGTGGACGCTGCCCTATCAGATGGACGTCCGCGTGATCGAGGCCAGGGCGCCGCTTCAGCCGTCGTTCCGGAGCGCTATGCGGCCGGTGCAGGGCAATCCCGGGGCCGCGCGAGACGATCCCACGGCGCCGTTCGCGTCGAACTCGGTGGCGGCGGGCATCGTGGCGCCCGCGGGGCGGATCAGCGGCTCCGGGGCCCGGGTAGCTCTGGATCCGGCGCAGAATAACAGCTTCCGCGTGATCGCTCGCGTGCTGGCACAGGGTGGCACGGTCCGCTACGACCCCGGGGCGGTCGGTCGCTACGTGGTGGACGGCGTCGCGGCGCCAACCGTCGAGCGGTGGGTCCAGGAGTTGGGCATCCGGGCCGAGCGCACCGGCGCCGCCGGGCAGGCGAGCGCGCGGAGCCGTATCGCCCTGTACCAGCCGTGGCGGGCCAGCATGGATGAGGGTTGGACCCGCTGGCTGTTCGATGACTACGGCCTCTCGTACACCACCATCACCAACGCCGACTTCCAGGCCGGCGGGTTGGGAGACCGGTTCGACGTCATTCTCCTGGCATCGGACCCGCCAGACCTGCTGCTCAACGGCTATGCCAAGGGCTCGGTGCCGCCTCGCTACGAGGGAGGAATCGGCGGCGACGGAGTGCGCGCGCTCGACGCATTCGTGCGCCAGGGCGGCACCCTGGTCTGCCTGAACCAGTCCAGCAACTTCGCCATTCAGCAGCTCCATCTGCCGGTGCGCAACCTGGTCAGCGACCTGTCGCGGCGGGACTTCTTCGCCAGCGGGTCCATTCTCGAGGTGATCGTGGATTCGGCGCATCCGGTGATGGCGGGCATGCCGGAGCGCGGTAAGGTGTTCTTCGATAACAGCCCGGTGTTCACCACGCTCGAGGGGTTCGAGGGAGCGGCGCTGGCGAAGTATGCCCCCCAGGGGTCGCCGCTCTTGTCCGGCTACTTGTTGGGGGAAAAGCACCTTCAAGGCTATGCCGCCGCCCTCGACGTGAAGCACGGGCGCGGACACGTAGTGCTGATCGGGTTCCGGCCGCAGTGGCGGGGCCAGCCGGTCGGGACCTTCCGGGTGTTGTTCAACGCGGCGCTGTTCGGGCGGGACGTGGCGGCGCTCGCAACAGGGACGGCGGGCTTCTGGAGTCCGCCGCCGCCGGCATCGGCGGAGAAGTAAGAGCACCGCGCTCGTTTGGAATCCTGTGATGTATTCACCGCGGAGATCGCAGAGAGCGCAGAGGTAACATGGAGTGGTGTCTCACAATACCCTCTGCGAGTGTTTGAGAGATGAAAATTCTGATAATCAATCAGCCCGAGGTCGCGCGGCTCCTGCCGATGGGCGAATGCATCGCGGCCATGGAAGAGGCCCTGAAGGCGCTGGCCCGCGGCGAAGCGCTGTTGCCGCTGCGCCAGGTGGTCATACTGCCCGGCAACGTGGGTGCGCTGGCGGCGATGCCGGCGTACGCGGAGACGCTCGAGGCTATCGGGGTCAAAGTGATCACCGTCTTTCCCGGGAACCGCGGCACGGAGTACGACTCGCACCAGGGCGCGGTGCTGCTGTTCGAGGCGGGCCACGGGAGCCTCAAGGCGATCATGGACGCGAGCGAGGTGACGGCGATTCGCACCGCGGCGGTGTCCGGTGTGGCGACCCGGCTGCTGGCCCGGCCGGAGGCGGGCGATCTCGCGATCCTGGGCTCGGGCGTCCAGGCGCGGACCCACCTGGAGGCCATGCTGATCGTGCGGTCCCTCAAGCGGATTCGGGTGTGGAGTCCCACCCCGGACCACGCCAAAGCCTTCGCCGAACGGGAGTCGAAGCGGCACGCAGTGGAGATCGAGCCGATGGGGTCCACGCGGGGCACGGTGAAGGACGCCGACCTCATTTGCACCACGACCTCGTCTCGCGAGCCGGTGCTCAAGGGCGAATGGCTGGCGCCCGGGGCCCACATCAACGCGGTGGGGGCCAGCGTCAAGAGTGCCCGCGAGCTGGACACCGCGGCCGTGAAGAAGGCGTGCCTGTTCGTGGACCGACGGGAGTCCGCGCTCAACGAGGCAGGGGATTTCTTGATCCCGAAGGCCGAGCGGGTGATCGGCGACGACCACATCCGGGGCGAGATCGGCGAGGTGTTGCTGGACCGGGTTCCGGGGAGGACATCGCCCCAGGAGATCACGCTGTTCAAGTCGTTGGGGCTCGCGGTCGAGGACCTTGCTTCGGCGCACCTCATCTATACCAAGGCGGTGGAGTTCAACGTGGGCGTGTGGGTGGAGCTGGGCGGCGGGCGGCGTGAAGCCCATTGAAGAGATCCCGCTCTCGGAGATCGAAGCCGCCAGGCGTCGCCTCCAGGGCGTGGCGGTACGCACGCCGCTGGTCCGGCTCAACGTCGAAAATGCCCCCGCGGAGATCTACCTCAAGCTGGAGAATCTCCAGCCCATCGGCTCGTTCAAGCTGCGGGGTGCGGGGAACGCCATGTTGCTCGCGGGCAAGGACCGCTTGAAGCACGGCGTCTATACGGCGAGCGCGGGCAACATGGCGCAGGGAGTCGCCTGGAACGCGCGCCGGCTCGGCGTGCCGTCGAGCGCGATCGTGCCCGAGCAGGCGCCGCAGACCAAGCTCGAAGCGATGGAACGCCTGGGGATGCGAGTCGTCAAGGTACCCTACGACGTGTGGTGGTCGGTCATCACCGACCGTCATTATCCCGGTATGCCAGGGCGGTTCATCCATCCGGTAGCGGACGCCGCCGTGATCGCCGGGAACGGCACCGTCGGCCTGGAAATTCTGGAAGACTTGCCGGACGTTGACGTGGTCGTGGTGCCGTACGGAGGCGGCGGCTTGAGCTGCGGGATCGCTTCGGCGATGGGCGCACTCGCGTCGCGGGTAAACGTGTTTGCGGCGGAGGTGCAGACCGCGGCACCCTTCGCCGCGTCGCTCACGGCCGGATCACCCCAGACCATCACCCACACCCCGAGTTTCGTGGATGGTATCGGCGGCAAGAGCATGCTGCCGGAGATGTGGCCGCTGGCGAAGCGGGTGCTGGCGGGATCGCTGGTGGTGTCGCTGCGCGAAGTGGCGGACGCGGTGAAGCTCCTGGTCGAGCGGAATCACGTGGTGGCCGAGGGCGCGGGCGCGGTGCCCGTGGCCGCGGCGCTGGCGGGGAAGGCCGGGCGGGGGAAGATCGTGTGCGTGGTGTCGGGCGGGAATATCGACACGGGAAGGCTCGCGACGATTCTCGCTGGAGGGGTGCCGTAGCCCCCGGGGCCTCGCAAGCAGCGCCGGCCTAGTGCGCGCGCTTCTCACCCACCGGAATCGAGAGGACCAGCCGGTTGTCCTCCGGCGGCAACGCGCAGGTCGAGTACGGCGTGAACGCGCAGGGCGGGTTGTATGCGCGGTTGAAGTCGATGAGGGTCCAGCCGTCCTGGTCCGGGAACGCCACGGCGGTGAATTGCTCCAACGTGACCGCGGGCGGGTCGGGCCAGGGCGCGGGCCGGCAACTCGCCAGCAGACTGCAACAGCACACGACCCTGACCCCGGAGCGGGCATGGCGGTTACGGCACCGGGCGCGCCGCCCGCGGGATCTTCTCCTCCCGCATTGCCGCCTGATAGGCGAAGGTCGCCAGCACGATTGCGGCCTGCTTGAGATCGTCGAGCTTCAGCCGCTCGTAGAAGTCGGTGTTGGTGTGGTGGGTGCGCGTGTCGTAGTCCGTGTAGTCCTGCACCGTGTTGAACCCAGGAAGCCCGGCGG
>JACPAP010000169.1 GCA_016180765.1 Gemmatimonadota bacterium | reverse complement strand
GCGCTCATCGTCGCGGTGGTGGGAGGCGTGCGAAGCATCCACGGCACCTTCGTCGCCGGCATCCTCCTGGGCGTGGTCAACGCCCTCGCCAGCTACTACATGGGGGCATACGTGACGCTGATCATCCTCCTCGGGGCTGCCATGCTCACCATCCTCATCCGCCCCAGCGGGCTTCTGGCCTACTGGACATAAGCAGAGGGCTCGTTGGCCCGCTACGCGACCCTGCTCCTGGTGGGCGTGATCCTCGCGTACCTGTTTGTGCGGCAGTTGTTTTAGATTGTCAGAAGGCGGCATCGCGGCGTGCGGGGAGCGCCGTGAGTCGTGCGTGGGGTCGTCATGACCTGTCCCCAGTGCAAGGAGGCCCGGCTCTTACTACCCCGCGCACCGCGTACCCGCTCCTGCCGCTCTTCAAGGAGGCACACATGCCGTTCGGCCTGGGCACATCCGAACTCATCATCATTCTGCTGATCGTGCTGCTGGTCTTCGGCGCGAAGCGGTTGCCGGACATCGGCTCGTCCCTGGGGAAGGGGATCCGGGAGTTCAGGCGCAGCTTCCGTGAGATCGAGCATACCATCGAATCCGATCAGGAGACTCCGCCCACGACGCTGGAGCGGCCGCGGGAGCCGGAGGGGCCCAAAAAGCTGAGCGAGTAGCGGCAGCAGCGGCAGGAGCGGGAGCCGGCAGGAGGACGAGGGTGCCTCTCTTCGCGCGCTGCAGTTGCGCGCGCGCCGCAGACGAGAACAATTGCATGGCGCGCGCTCCACTGACGCGCGCTCGGAGACGCACCCCAGCCCGTTCCGCCGCTTATCGAATCCCGCTCTGCGTCCGCTGCAACACTTCCTGCTGCTCTTCCGCCGCCCGTTGCGCCGCCGCCAGCGCCCTTCGCCGGTCGTCCACCTTCGCCTGCTCCCGCAGGGAGCTGAGCACCAGGCGCACCCGCGCCTGACGCGCCGCCTGGAGCGCTTGCTGGCGCTGCTCCGGGAGCTGCCGGACGAACGCGGTGCTGTCCGCCAGGCGCCGCGCGATGGGCTGCACCAGGTACACCGCGCGCTGGCCCATGATGGGCTGGCTCACGCCGTCGAGCGCCACCCCGAAAGCGGCTCCCACCACGACCGGCTCTTCCTGCAGGGCCGGCACCGGGTTGATTCGGGTGAACGGCCCGATGGTCGTGAGCGGCGCGTCGTAGCGCTTCGCGGCCGCCTCCAGCGTGGTGCGGCGGGTGGAGAGATCCCTCGCGAGCTGCTCGGCGAGCTGCCGCGTGGCCTCACGCTTCTTCTGCAGCACCACCGGCCGGTGCACCACGTCGCGAATCTGGTTCAGCGGCGCCGTGCCGCCCGGGATCAGGCTGTCCAGCCGGAACACGTACGACGCCCGCTCGGTCTCGATCACGGGCGAGGTTTCTCCGGGCCTGGCCTCGAAGGCCCATAACCCGGCGTCCGGGACCGCCTCCGGCCCGGCCTGCACCCGTTCCCCCTCGCGAACCGGCGCCGCCACCTCCACCCGGGCGCCGATCCCCGCGGCTGCCGAGTCGAGCTCGGCGCCGTCCACCTGCTCCGCGGCGCGGCGGTCCAGCGAGTCGATGCGCGCGTCCACATCGTCGAGGTGCGCTCCCACCAGCTCGATCGGCACCAGAATGTGGCGGGCGTGGTACTGGTCGCCGCTCTTGGACTCCAGCTTGATGAGGTGATAGCCGAAGGGCGAGAGCACCGGCTCGGAAAGCTGCCCTGGCCGCAGGGCCAGGGCCGCTTGCTCGAACTCCGACACGAAGGTCGGCTTGGTGACTTCCCCCAGGTCGCCACCTCTGGCTCCGCTCACGGAATCCGCCGATTCCCGCTGGGCAACCTCGGCGAAGTCCGCGCCCTGAAGGATCTCCCGGCGGAGCGCGACGGCGCGGGCCCGCGCGGCCGCCGTGTCGGCGGCGTTGGGGACCCGCGGCACCGCCACATAGCTGAGGTAGGCGACCGCACGCCGGTTGAACTCCTCCCGGTGGTCGTTGTAGTAGAGCTCCAGTTCCCGCTGGGTGACCAGCACGGCGGAGTCCGGGACGGCGGCGTCCGGGTAGAGGGCCAGCAGCCGAATGGTGGCCGAGTCGTGCTGGTCGCGATAGGCCTGCCAGAGCTTGGCGTCGGACAGGTAGACGTCAGCCACCAGCTGGTCGAACAGTTTGGCACGCGGGATCTCCTCCCGATACCGGGCCTCCAGGGCCAGCAGGAAGCCGGGATCGGAGCGCGAGGCGATGAAGCGCTGGTACTTGGCCAGGTCGAACTGGCCTTCGGTCTGGAATTCCGGCGTGCTGATGATCTCCGGCGGCGGCGAGTTCTGCGCCGCGGCCACGATCTCTTCGTCGGAGACCATGATGCCCCGCCGGGAGAACTCCTCTCGCAGCAGGATCTCCTGTACCAGGTTCTCCAGGACCGCGTCCTCGAGCGCCTGCTGGCCCTCCCGCGTGAGCGGCGCGCTCCCCGACTGCAGCCGCTGGCGCTCCTGCGCGTTGCGCAGCGCGTCGTTGAAGGTCTGGAGGTCGATCCCTTTGCCGTTCACCTTGGCGATGGCGTCGCCGGGGCGGTAGCTGCCGCCGCCCGTGATACCCATGCCCACGTCGAACACCATCCAGCCCACGAATGCGACCACGAGCACGCCCATGATCCACTTGGCGCTGGAGCGCATTGTCCGAATCATCGGAAGCCGACCGTCCCAGGGTCAGGGGGCCTAAGTCTAAGCGGGACAACGAGCAAACTCAAGCGTCCGGGTCCCGTTTTAGGTTGACAGTGTGGCTTGGCGGGCACTAAGTTCGTCGCACTCCCATGGCCTATCAGAGCGAGATCGAGAAGCTCGAGCAGCGCTACCGCGAGAACCCGGACCAGTGGTTCGCCGCGCTGGCCGACAGCTACCGCAAAGCCGGCAGCCTGGACCTCGCGCTGGACGTGGTCCGGGCCGGCCTCGAGAAGCGTCCCAATTACGTGAGCGGCCACATCGTACTGGGCCGCTGCTTGCTGCAGAAACCGGACGACGGCGGGGCGGCGCAGGCGTTCGAGAAGGTCTTGAGCCTCGATGCCGAGAACGTGATCGCGCTCAAGGCGCTGAGCGAGGTGAGTGAGCGCGCCGGACGGATTGTGGACGCGGCGCGTTGGCTGAGCCGGCTCCTCGAAGTAGACCCCATGAACGAGGAGGCTGAACAGGCGCTGTCGCGGCTGAAGCAGGCGGCGGCTGCGGCCCCTCCGGTCGCTGCGGCCCCGCCCGTAGAAGCCGCAGAGGCCGCAGTGGCTGCCGGGGGCGCAGCCGCCGCAGCTATAGCGCCGGTGGCTGGCTTCGAGGCGACGATTGCCGAGGCACCGGCGGTGGAGCCGGAGCCGGCGGCCGAGGTCACCATAGAGAAGAGCCAGGGCGTCACGGAGGCCCCGGAGCCCGGCGTGGTCTCCCTCGAGCCCCTGGAGTTGGAAGGCACTGCGGCCGGTGTCGAGCCCATGGCCTTCGAGCCCCCGCCTGCCGGCGAGACGCCGACGCCCGCGCCGGACCTCGAGCCCATGGAATTCACTCCCCCGGGCGAAGGGGAGGTAGTCCCGTCGGCGCCCCCGGCGCAGGCCTTCGACGACCAGTTGGCGTGGGGCACCGGGCAACGGCGCTCGGGCGCGATTTCGCCGGCGGACGTCGAGGCGGCGGAGCGCACGCACGAGCCGTCGCTGGAGCCCCTGGTGCAGGAGCCGTCCACTCCGCAGGCGGCGGAGGTGCCGCCGGTCGAGGTCGAGGAGCCGTCCGCGGGCGGCGACTTGCCGTTGATTTTCCCCGATGAGGTGACGCCTGGCGCCGAGGCGGGCGCCCGAGAAGCCGAAGCGCCGGTGGGCGCCGAGCCGGAGCCGGTGGTGACGGAGACCATGGCGGAGCTGTACGCCAAGCAGGGGTTGATGGCCGAGGCGCGTGATATCTATCGGAAGCTGGCAGCCCAGCGACCGGGAGACGCCGCCGTCGCCGGCCGCCTCAACGAGCTCGAGCGAGTGGTGGCGGGACCCCGGGTGTCGGGCGGGGCTCGCGTGCTGGAAGCCGCCGGTGGGCCATCGGCCCGCGACTTCCTGGCGGGGGTCTTCGGCGGGACCGGTCCGGCTCCGAGTGCCGCACCGGCGGAGGCCTCGACGCCCCTGGAAACCGCCTTCAGCGGCGCGAGCGGGGCGACGCCCGAACCCACGCGTCGGGCCTCGGACGAAGTCTCGCTCGCCGCGGTCTTCGGCGAAGAGCCGCCGCCGATGCGCCAGCCCGCCGCGCCGCCGCAGGCGGAGAGCAGGCCGGCGGGCCAGGGATTCTCGTTCGACGAGTTCTTCGGGGGTCAGCGGAACTCGCCGGCCGGTGAGGACCAGGGCGGGGAGGACGATGACGACTTCAAGCGCTGGCTGAAGGGTCTCAAGTCGTAGTGCGCCTCACCGTCCTCAACGGACCCAATCTCAATCTGCTGGGCCAGCGCGAACCCGAGGTCTACGGGACGGCGACGCTGGGCGACATCGAGTACCTGGTCCGCGAGCGCGCGCGCGAGCTGGGCGCGGAGCTGGACTGGCAACAGACCAATGACGAAGGACGCTTCGTCGAGTTGGTGCAGGGGATGGCCGCTCGGGCGGACGGCGCGCTGATCAACGCCGCCGCCTTCACCCACACCTCGCTCGCTATCCGCGATGCGTTGCTGGCGGTGGACATCCCGTTCGTGGAAGTGCACCTGTCCAACATCTTCGCCCGGGAGCCCGAGCGAAGGCGTAGCGTGCTGGCCGATCTCGCCGTGGGCGTCGTGGCGGGCTTCGGCGGCACCGGCTACCTGCTGGCGCTCGAAGCGCTGGTGCGGCACCTGAAGGCGCGTGCGGGCTGACCGATTCGCCCAACGGCGGGCCCGCCTGCTGGCCCTGGTCGCGAGCGAAGGGTTGGGTGGTCTGATCGTGACCCACGTGCCCAACGTCCGGTATCTCACCGGGTTCACCGGCACGGCGGGCCTGGTGCTGCTGCTTCCCCAGGACACGGTGTTCCTGTCCGACTTTCGCTATCGCACGCAGGCGGAGGCCGAGCTGGGGGACGAGGTGCGGGTCGAGATTGCGCCCGCCGACGTCTGGGAGCGATTGTGGCGGGTGCTGGCCGGGTATCCCGGCGTCGAGCGGGTGGGGTTCGAGGCGCAGAAGGTGACCGTGGCCGACGCCGAGCGATTCACCCGGGTGAACGGGCGGACCCGGTTTCAGCCGGTCAGGGATCTGGTCGAGCGATTGCGGCTGTCCAAGGACGCAGACGAGGTGGCCGCGATCCGGGCGGCAGGGCGGCTCGCGTCGGAGGCGCTGGCGGCCACCCTGCCGTGCGTGCGGGTGGGGCAGCGGGAGCGGGACGTGGCGGCGCGGTTGGAAGCGGAGCTGCGGACCGGGGGCAGCGAGTGGCATCCGTTTCCCACCATCGTGGCGTCCGGTCCCCGGAGCGCCTTGCCCCACGCGCGCACCGGTGATCGGGTCATCGAGCGCGGGGACTGGCTGCTGCTTGACTTCGGGGCGCAGGTGGACGGATACTGCGCTGACGTCACCCGGACGGTGGTGGTGGGCCGTCCGGCGGACCAACGGCAGCGCATGGTGTACCAGTTGGTGCGCGAGGCCCAGCTGGCGGCGCGGCAGCGGGTGCGGCCGGGGATGACGGGGCGGGAGGCCGACGCCCTTGCGCGCGGCCTGCTGGAGGCCCGCGGGTTGGGCGACGCGTTCGGTCACTCCCTGGGGCACGGTGTGGGCCTGGAAGTTCACGAGGGCCCGCGCCTCTCGCGCTTGAACCAGGATCCGCTGCCCGAGGGGGCGGTGGTGACCATCGAGCCGGGGGCGTATTTCCCCGGGTGGGGTGGGGTGCGGCTGGAGGACGATGTATGGCTGGGCCCCGGCGGCCCCGAGTTGCTTACGGATGGCGACGTGGAGCTGCGGGAGTTGCTGTAGGCGGCTCGGCGCTGGGCCCGGCCGGCAGGGCATGTCTCTTCGCGCGCTGCAGTTGCGCGCACGCCGCAGACGAAGGGGGATCCAAGGCGCGCGCTCCACTGACGCGCGCTCCGAGACACACCCTGCCGGCCGGGCCCAGCGCCGGAACGACGCAGATTGACGAGACCTGGCCCCACGGCGTCTATTTGAGGTCCACGGGATGATCGACTTCGCGTTCCTGGAGAAGCTGCTCGACCTGCTGAACCGGTCGAATGCCGACACCATCGAGATCCGCAGGTGGACGACCACCGTGCGGGTGTCGAAGGGTGGCGGCGGCTCGAACTCGGGGCATGTCACCTACCACCTGGCCCCGCCGCCGGCCGGAGTGGCCGCAGTGGCCGGCGGGGCCGCAGCGGGAGCAGGTTCCGCGGCCTCTGCGGCCCCTCCCGCCGGCGGAGTGGAGGATGAGCGGAAAAACTGGTTGGACATCAACTCCCCCATGGTGGGAACCTTCTACGCGCGGCCCGAGCCGGGGGCGGACCCGTACGTGCGCGTGGGCAGCCGGATCAGCGTCGGCCAGACGCTGTGCATCATCGAAGCGATGAAGATCATGAATCCCCTCGACGCCGAGCTGTCGGGCGTGATCCGGGAGATCCCCGTCGAGGACGTCCAGCCGGTCGAGTTCGGTCAAGTCCTGTTCAGGGTGGATCCCCATGGCTGAAACCCCTCCGTTCAACTTCAAAGCGGCCATCACCGAGATGGTCAAGCAGGGCGTGACCATCGACGAGCGAGAAATCTTCACGACCTAAGCGCCGTCTATACATCACCGTATGCAGTCCGCGTTGTCAGTTGCAGCGAGCTGCAGTAAATCACATCCCGGTTTTAGTCCGAGGTCTTTAGTATAGGGAAGGCCACTCGTAGGTCGGTCGCCATACATGATCCACTTCCAAGTCTCGCACCAACAGGCCCACCAGCGGCAAGTCAAAATAACATTACT
>JACPAP010000168.1 GCA_016180765.1 Gemmatimonadota bacterium | reverse complement strand
CTCCTCTACAGCGGGGAGTCGGCCCTGCAACGGCTGACCAGCCTCCGGGAACAGGTTCACGGGGTCCTCGCCGGCACGAGCCCGCAGGGGGCGGTCCTCAAGGATCTCATCGAGGAAGTCTTCGATCTCGTCCACCTTGGCGCCGGCCGCGGGCGCTGAGGCCCGGAGCCTCCGCTGGCCGGGCGCCGTGGGCCTGGCCATCTCCGTCCTGCTGCTGTGGTGGACGCTTCATGACGTCGCCCTGCGCGAAGTCGCGAGCCACATGCGGCAGGCACGCCCGTTGGCGTTCCTCGGCGCCGTCGCCCTCGCGACCGCGACCTTCCCCCTGCGAACCATCCGTTGGCGGTACCTGCTGCAGCGCAACAGCACGGCGCTGCCGGTGGTCCCGCTCTGGCACGCCACGGCCATCGGCTTCATGGCCAACAACCTGCTCCCCGCCCGGGCCGGCGAGCTGGCCCGCGCCTACGCCGCGCGGCGCCTGACCGGTGTACGGTTCACGGCCGCCATGGGATCGGTCGCCGTGGAGCGAGTGTTCGACGGGCTGATTCTGGTTGGACTGCTGGCCGTAGGGATCGCGTGGGGGGGATTCGCCCGCGAGACGTCGGTGGGAGGCGTGCCCCTCGCACGAGTCGCGACGGTGGCAGCCTTGATCTTCGTGCCGGGCCTGGTAGCGGCCTTTTGGGTGGTGCATTGGCCCGGCCCGGCCCTTCGGCTCACCCACGGCGTCATGGAGCGACTGATGCCCCGCCGGTGGGCCACGCGGCTGCTGGGCATCGTAGAAGGGCTCCTGGGAGGCCTCGATGCACTCAAGAGCCCGAGGCGGTTCGTGCTGGTCACGGTCTGGTCCATCGTGCTGTGGGTCGTGTCCGCGGCGTCGTACTGGTTGGGGTTCATCGCCCTCGGCCTCGACCTGCCCGCCAGCGCCGCCTTGGTGCTCCAGGGGCTCATTGCGTTCGGCGTAGCGATCCCGTCGTCGCCGGGGTTCTTCGGTCCGTTCGAGGCGGTCACCCGGGCCACGCTGGGGTTGTACGGCGTGGAGGCCGTCCAAGGCGTGTCCTTCGCGGTCGCCTACCACATCGCGGTGTTCCTGCCGATCTCGCTGCTGGGGCTGTGGTCACTGTCGCGGGCGCATCTACACTTGGCCGACTTGAAGACGGCCGGAGCGGCCGCAGAAGCCGGAGGGGCCGCACAGGCCGCAGGGGGAGGAGAAGCGCGGCCATGACTGCGGCCTCTGCGGCCTCTCCGGCCCGCGTCCAGATTGCAGCTCATGCCAAGGCAAATCTCTTCCTGCGCGTGTTGTCCACGGAGACGTCAGGATTTCACAGCATCGAGACCCTGTTCACGCTGCTTGAGCTGGCCGATGAGCTGGTGGTTGAGCGGATCGCGCAAGGCATCGAGCTGGAAGTCCACGGAGCGGACACCGGACCCACCGAGGCCAACCTCGCCTACCGCGCCGCGGCGCTGATGCTCGAGGCCACCGGGCGGCGTTTTGGAGTCCGGATCGCGCTCACCAAGAAGGTCCCGGTGCAGGCGGGGCTGGGCGGTGGGTCGAGCGACGCGGCGGCGGCGCTGCACGCCGTTAACGCCCTCGCCCGGTACGCGGTGCCTCGGCACGAGATCCTGCAGTACGCCGCCCGCCTGGGGAGCGACGTCCCGTTCTTCGCTTCGGGCGCGCCGTTCGCTCTCGCCTGGGGGCGCGGCGAGCGGTTGTTCCGCCTGGCGCCGCCGCCGGCCGCGCCGGCGCTCCTCCTGATCCCGCCCACCGGGGTCAGCACCAAGGAGACCTATGAACGGCTCGACGCGGCGCCGCCGCACGAGGGGCGGCGTGGGGCGACGGTGCTGGACGTGGACGCGTTGGCGACCTGGGGCGGCGTCGGCCGGCTGGGAGGGAATGATTTCGAGTCGGTGATCTTTGGAGCCCACCCCGACCTCAAGGCAGCATTCGAACGCTTGGCGGAAACCGGGCCGCTGGCGGTGCGGCTCTCCGGATCCGGAAGCGCGCTGATCGCGGTCTATCGAGATGAACCCAGGCGAGAGGCGGCGGAGCTGCGGCTGGCCGGGGGGGATTATCGACTGATCCGAACCGCCACACGCGCCCAGGCGGCCCCGGGAGCCCAAGCCCAATAGGGGCCTCGGGCTCCCCACGGAAGCAGTTGGCCCCCTTGGATTCGAACCAAGATTACCGGATCCAAAGTCCGGCGTCCTGCCATTGGACGAGGGGCCACTGAGCCGTTCAAACCTAATACCTGCCACCCCGGACCGGGAAACCTGAAACCAGCTGACCGAGCAACCGAATCCACCGATTACGCCAGCGGCTCCTGAGGCGCTGCGGCAGCGCGACTTGCGTGCCGCCCGCGCCGGACTTCATGTCCGGATCCGGCGGCGTTGCAACAGGACAGGGTCGGATGTTCTGGCGCGAGACTCGGAGCAGAATACGAGGCGGTCCCGGATTCCCCCGGAACCGCCTCGCATGTCGTATGGACGGGGCCCGGTCGTTAGAAGCCCGAAATCGCTGCCCAGCGCCCGGCGGCGTTGGTGACCAAGACGAGGGGGGCGTAGCAGGGCGACGGGATGTCGCCCACCACCTCGCGGATCTCGACGTCGCCCTCCGAACTGGCCGGGAAGAGTTCGGTCGAGAGGTTCACCGTGACGAGCGTAAGCGGCGTATCCTCGCTGTTGGTCAGGCAGCTCAGGATCGCCTTGAAGGCGGTAATCGGGTTGACTCCGCTGCTCTGGAGGACGAGGCCTTCGACCTTCACGCGCAGCTCTCCCCGCTGACTGAGCCGTGCCTCGCCGCGCTCCACCCTCCACGGCGCGCCGATCGCGTCCTGGCCCCGGATTGTGCCGCGGGTGCCGGTCACGTCGTTGCCCACCAGCTGCTCGAAGCGGAACACCCAGTCGCCGGCGACTTCATCGGCCTGCTCGGACCGCGAGAACGCCGGGGCCGCCTCCCGCGGTGAGATTCGCTGGAGCTCCCCCGTCCTGGCATGCGACGATGCTGGCGATGACCACAAAGAACCCGACGTGAGACATACGCATAGCGTCCTCCTCCCGCGGTTCCGCGGGCTTGCGCCGCCGGTGATCTCCGGCAGTGGCGATGTAGGTGGTTCCTCCGCCTGCTTCCGTTGGCGTGCTGCAGAAAACGTTATCCCCCGGTACATTGTCCCGGAAGCTCGTCCTGGACGATGGTTCGCGGCGGGGTGCGATGATCCCTGAGCGACTCTGGATCCGGTAATCTTGGTTCGAATCCAAGGGGGCCAATGGTCCGGGACCGCCCCACCCTACCCGGCGCGATATGTAGCCGGGTAAACTCCAGGCCATGCCGGCGCCCACCCCCCCGTCCTCGGAGCCGAAGAAACCCAAGCTCGCCCGGCTGCTCGCGATTCTGCCGGACGTGTGGGCCCTGGTGTGGCCCCGCCGGAAGCTCCTGGCGATCGGCTTCGTGCTCATGGCCATCAACCGGGTCGCCGGCCTGGTGCTCCCCGCCTCCACCAAGTTCGTCATCGACAACGTTATCGTGAACCGGCAGACGGAGCTGCTGTTGCCGCTGGTCCTGCTGGTCACGGCCGCGACCGCGATTCAGGCCACGACGTCGTTCTCGCTCACGCAGCTCCTCTCCAAGGCGGCGCAACGCCTGATCGCCGAGATGCGGGAGAAGGTGCAGCGCCACGTCATTCGACTGCGGATCGCGTTCTTCGACGCCACCAAGACCGGCGCGCTGGTCTCGCGCATCATGGCGGACGTGGAAGGCATCCGGAACCTGATCGGGACCGGCATGGTGGAGTTGGCGGGCGGGCTGCTCTCGGCCGCGCTGGCGCTGGTGATCATGCTGCGGATCAGTCCGATGCTGACGGGATTCGCCGTGGTCATGCTGGGCATCTTCGTCGTCGCGCTGTACTTCGCCTTCGGCACGCTGCGGCCCATCTTCCGCCAGCGCAGCATCCTCCAGGCCGAGGTCACCGGCCGGCTGGCCGAGACGCTGGGCGGCATCCGCGTGGTCAAGGGCTACCACCGGGAGACGGACGAGTCCTCGGTGTTCGCGGCCGGCGTGCGCCGTTTGCTCGACAACATCCTGAAGACCCTCACGGCCATGGCGTTCATGGGGCTGTCGGGGAGTGTGCTCACCGGGTTGGTGGGCGCCACGGTGATGTTGGTCGGCGCCCGCCAAGTGCTGGCGGGAACCATGACCCTCGGCGAGCTGTTCACCTACACCATCTTTCTGGGTTTCCTGGTGGCGCCGATCGTCCAGATCGTCTCGGTGGGCACCCAGCTCACCGAGGCGCTGGCGGGCCTGGAACGCACCAGCGAGCTGCTCAACGAGCGGCCGGAGGACGAGGATCCGGCGCGGACCGTGGTGCCGGCCGACTTCCGCGGGCACGTCGAATTCGACCGGGTCGGCTTCGAGTACGATTCCGGCAAGCCGGTGCTCAAGAACGTCAGCTTCACCGCCCGTCCGGGGACCGTCACCGCCCTAGTGGGCCCGTCCGGCGCGGGAAAATCCACCATGATCGGCTTGGTGGCCGCCTTCCACGTCCCCACCCAGGGCAAGGTCCTGCTGGACGGTACCGACCTCTCGACCATCGACTTGGCTGCCTACCGTAGCCGGCTGGGCGTGGTGCTGCAGGACAACTTCCTGTTCGACGGCACCATCCGCGCCAACGTGGCCTTCGCGAAGCCCAGTGCCACGGATGCGGAGGTTCAGGACGCTTCCCGGATCGCCCGGGTGGATGAGTTCGTCGAGCGCTTCGAGCAGAAGTACCAGACGCTGGTCGGCGAGCGCGGGGTCAAGCTCTCGGGCGGCCAGCGCCAGCGGGTAGCGATCGCGCGGGCCATCCTGGCGGACCCGAGAATCCTGATCCTTGACGAGGCGACCTCGAGTCTGGACTCGGAATCCGAGGCCTACATCCAGGAAGGTCTGAGCCACCTGATGCGCGGACGCACCACCTTCGTGATCGCCCACCGGCTGTCCACCATCCGCCGCGCCGATCAGATCCTGGTCCTCGAAGAGGGCGCGATCGCAGAACGCGGGCGGCACGAGGAGCTCTACGCCCGGCGCGGCCGCTACTACGACATGTACACCAAACAGCACGGCGTGGAGGCCAACCTCTTCCTCGCGCCCGGCGAGGGCGACAAGGTACCGGAGGCCGAGGAGGTCGCCGAGCCACCGGCGGGAGAACGGCCGGCCGCGCCCTGGGTCCCGCGGGTTTGACCACGCCCGCCTCCCCCGCCGTGCAGCACGACTCGGCACTCCGGAAGTTCAGCGCGATCGTCGAGGGGGAGGAGGCGTACCTGCGGTATTACCCCGCGGGCGAAGGCGTCCTCGAGTACGCCAGCACGTTCGTGCCAGAGCGGCTGCGCGGCCGCGGGATCGCGAGCGTGGTGGTGCGGCAAGCGCTGGAATACGCCCGGGAAGGCGGCTACCAGGTCATTCCGAGCTGCTGGTTTGTACGGGGGTACATCCAACGGCACGCGGAGTACGCGCCTCTGGTAGCCAACTGACGGCAAAGCCGCTGCCTTGGCGTGCGGTCGCGGGGTGACTATTTTGGAAGGCTCCGATGGCCGACATCTCCTTGGCCCGCAGCAAGATGCTCCTCCTCTCGGGGACGGCCAACCGGCCCCTGGCGGAGGAGATCGCCGCCTACCTCGGCCAGCCGTTGTGCCAGGTGACCATCCGGCGTTTCGCGGACGGGGAGATCTTCGTCAGGATCGACGAAAACGTGCGGGGGCAGGACGTCTACATCATCCAGCCCACCAATCCGCCGGGCGACAATATCATCGAGTTGTTGATCCTGATCGACGCGGCGAGACGGGCGAGCGCGGCGCGCATCAGCGCGGTGGTGCCCTACTTCGGGTATGCGCGGCAGGACCGGAAAGATCAGCCACGGGTCGCCATCAGCGCCAAGCTGATGGCGAACTTGATTACCACCCAGAAGAGCTGGCACGACCTGGTGGTCGTGGCTCCGGACGCCGGCGGTGCCAAGATGGCGCGGGGATTTGCCAAGCGGCTCAACGCGTCGTTGGCGATTGTGGACAAGCGACGCCCGTCGGCCAACGTCGCGGAAGTGCTGAACGTGGTGGGCGAGGTCGAGGATCGGGACTGCCTGATGGTGGACGACATGATCGACACGGCCGGGACCATGTGCGAGGCCGCGCGGGCCCTCAAACGGCTGGGGGCCCGGGAGATCTACGGCTGCGCGTCGCACGCGTTGTTGTCGGGACCCGCGCTGGATCGCCTGAGCGCCGCCCCCATCACGGAGCTGGCGGTGACCAACACCATTCGGGTGCCGGACGAGCGGCGCTACGAGCGACTGAAGGTGCTGTCGATCGCGCCGCTCCTGGCGCAGGCGGTCCGCAACACGCACTCGGATCAGTCGGTGTCGTCATTGTTCGATTGATCGGCACGGGGCGGGCCACGGACCTTCGGACATCGGACATCGGACATCGGACATCGAATAACCAACCACGGATAACGGATAACGTCATATGGCACACCAGGTCACACTCACCGCGGAGCGGCGCACTGCCAGAGGCAAAGGCGCCGCGCGCCAGCTCCGCGCCGCCGGGCGGGTGCCGGCGGTGATCTACGGCCACGGCCGCGAGCCGGAAGCGCTGTCTCTCTCGCAGACCGAACTGGAGAAGGCCCTGACCGGTATCGCCGCGGCCAGCACCGTCATTGACCTCACGGTGGACGGCAAACCGGTCAGGACGTTGATCCGGGAAATCCAGCGCACGGCGGTGCGCCGCGACATCGTGCACGTGGATTTCTACGAGATTCACGCGGACGAGAAGATCACCCTCAAAGTCCCGGTGCATCTGGTCGGCGCGCCGGACGGCGTGCGCAACGCGGGCGGGGTGCTGGATCAGGTCCTCCGCGAGATCGAGATCGAGGTGTTGCCGGCGCACATCCCCGAGCGGGTGGAGCTGGACGTCACCGCGCTCACCATCGGTAAATCGCTCCACGTGCGGGACCTCCAGCTGCCACACGCGACCATCCTGACCCACCTCGACGACACGGTGTGCACGGTGGTGCCGCCGCGCATCGAGGAGGTCGTGGCGCCGGCGGCGGAGGCGGCCGCCGAGCCGGCGGAGCCCGAGCTCATCCGCAAGCCACGGGCCGAGGAAGAGGCCGAGGCCGAGGGCGAGAGGGTGGAAGAAGCCGAGGAGTAACGCCTGCGCGTCATCGTCGGCCTCGGGAACCCCGGGCCCGATTACGCCGACACGCGGCACAACGCGGGATTCCTGCTGGCGGACGCCCTCGCGAACCGGTGGCGGCTGTCGCGATTTCGCCGGGCGCCCCGCGCCCTGGTGGCCGGTGGACGCGTGGGTGACTGCCCGGTGACCCTGCTCAAGCCGCAGACCTACATGAACCTGAGCGGCTTGGGCCTCGAGCCGCTCCTGGCCCAGCCCGAGTTCGACCCCGCCCACCACTTGCTGCTTCTGGTGGATGACAGCGCGCTCCCGCTGGGCACGTTCCGCCTCCGGGCCAGGGGGTCGTCGGGTGGGCATCACGGGTTGGAGAGCGTCGAGCAGGTGTTGGGCTCGCGCGTCTACGCCCGGCTACGCATCGGCATTGGGCCCGTGCCGGAGGACGTGGCGGACCTGACGGACTTCGTGCTGGCGCCCTTCACCTCAACGGAGGCGGAGACGCTGCGCGAGCTGCTCCCGCAGATGGGTGACGCCGTGGAGTGCTGGGTCGCTGAGGGCATCCAACAGGCCATGAACCGGTTCAATAGAAAGAAACTCGACTAACGCCCGTGCTTCGCCTCGGCATCGTCGGCCTCCCCAACGTCGGCAAGTCCACCCTCTTCAACGCACTCACCGCGGCCAAAGCGCCCGCCGAGAATTACCCCTTCTGCACGGTGGAGCCCAACGTCGGCGCGGTGGCGCTACCGGACCCGCGGCTCGACCGGGTGGCGGAGGTGGTTCGGCCCAAGCGCGTGGTTCCCGCCGTGGTGGAGTTCGTGGACATCGCGGGGCTGGTCAAAGGAGCCAGCCAGGGCGAAGGGTTGGGTAATCAGTTCCTGTCCCATATCCGGGAGGTGGATGCGGTGGTCCATGTGGTGCGGTGCTTCGAGGATCCGGACGTCGCCCACGTCCTGGGCGACGTGGATCCGGAGCGGGACCACGACATCGTCACCATGGAGCTGGCGCTGGCGGACCTGGCCGTGGTCGAGCGCCGGCTGGAGAAGGCGAGGAAAACGGCCCGCGCCGGCGACGAGCACGCGGCCCACGAGGTCGTGCTGCTCGAACGGGTGACCCACGAGCTGGAGTCGGGCCGGGGGGCGCGGGAGGCCGGTGAGGACGAGGCCAGCGTGGCCGCACTGCGGCGCTTGGGACTGCTCACGGCCAAGCCGATCCTCTACGCCGCCAACGTGATCGAGGGGGACCTCGCCCGGGGCGGCTCACCGGCCGTGGAGCGCCTCGCGGCGGCCGTGAAGCGCCATCACGAGGAGGCCGACATCGTGATGTTCTCGGCCAGGTTCGAAGCCGAGCTGGCTGAGCTTCCCCGGTCCGAGCGGGCCGAGTTCCTGGCCGCCGCCGGGATCGGCGAGCCGGGCCTGGAGCGCCTGATCCGGGCGGGCTACCGGCTGCTCGGGCTGGAGACCTTCTTCACCGTGGGAGAAAACGAGGTTCGGGCGTGGACCTTCCATCGCGGGGGCTCCGCGTTCGACGCGGCGGGCCAGATCCACTCGGACTTCCAGCGCGGTTTCATCCGGTGCGAGACCATCCCCTGGGAGCAGTTCGTTCAGGCCCGCTCGTACAAGGCGGCGCGGGAGCGGGGGCTGGTGCGGAGCGAGGGCCGGGACTACGCGGTGAAAGACGGGGAGGTGCTGTTGTTTCGGTTCAACGTGTGACGAGCTGGAAGAGCTACCGTCGCCTCGCCCACCTAGGTATTCTTGGCGGTCGGCAATCCATACCACCTGCTCCGGCGGGCACCCGCTCGGGGCCGCGAGACCAAAGGACGGTGCCATGACCAATCGGTACGAAGTCGTGTACATCTTCGACAGCGCGCTGGAGGAAGCCCAGGTGAACGAGCACCTGGAGCGATTCCACGCCCTCCTCAAGACCCCGGAGACCCCTGAGCCGGTCCGCCAGGTGAACCACTGGGGAAAGCGGACCCTGGCGTACCCCATCAAACGCCGCGAGGTGGGCTACTACGTGGTGGTCCAGTTCGAGACCCTCGCGCAGCAGCTCGCCGAGTTCGAGCGGCTGATCAAGCTGGACGAGAGCGTGATCCGCCACCTGGTGGTGATCGACGAGGGTGCCACCCCGGCCGTGGTGCGGCCGGCGCCGGAGGAAGAGCCCGAGAACGAGGTCGCGGTCCCGCCGGAGGAGGCTGAGGAATGAGGCGCCACCGGAAACCCTGCCCCATCTGCGAGATGGGCGTGCGCGTGGTGGACTACAAGGATGAGCGTACCCTGCAGCGATTCACCACCGAGCGGGGCAAGATCCTGCCCAGCCGGTTATCCGGCGCCTGCGCCCGGCATCAGCGGCAGCTGAGCGTCGCGATCAAGCGGGCCCGCCAACTCGCGCTGCTGCCGTTCATTCGCGGCTACGCGAGGTAGGTTCCGTGCCCTCCGAGCGGTCGCGGGAGCGCGGGCTCGGGCGGGTAGCCTTCGCCACCCTCGGGTTCGCCGCCTTCGCGCCCGTGGGCCTGTGCGCGGTGCCGCTCGGGGCGCTGTTGCTCGCTTCCCGTCCTCGCCATCGGTCGGAGATCCTGGCCGCGGCCATCGTGGCGGCCCTGGCGTTGGTGTGGCTGGCGCAGCCGGGCGAGCCACCCGATCAGCTGACGCGGGCGGTGGCCGTGATCGGGGGCGCAACCTTCGTCCTCGCCACGATCTATTCCCGGAGCACGGTCACCCACCGGGCGTTGCTCGCGGTCACCACGGCGGCGACCGCGATGTTGGTCCTGTTCCCCCTCCTGGGGTGGTCGTGGGACCAGGTGCGTTGGTGGGTGGAGCACCGTACCGGATTCGCGGTGCGGTTGGCGCTGGGGCACGCCACCCGGGCTGCCGGCGCCGGCGCGCCGCTGCCGGACCTGGAGCGCTGGTTCGAGAGCGGCGTGCGGTTCCTGGCGGATCAATACGCCGCGGTGCTCGCCATCCAGCTCCTGGCCGGCCTGGGCCTCGCAGCCGCCATCTATTATCGGGTGTGCCGATCGCCGGCGGGCGTCCCACCCGGCCGGTTCCGCGAGTTCCGCTTCTCCGAGCATCTGGGGTGGGTGGGCGCGGTGGCCCTGCTGGTCATGCTGGTCCCGCGCCTGGCGGCCGCGAAGGTGGCGGCCATCAACCTGTTGCTGGTCTCGGGGCTGCTGTACGCGGTCCGCGGCGCCGCCGTGACGGCCTTCGGGATCGCGTTGCTGGGCGGCGCGGGCTGCGGCACTGCGGCGCTGTTCGGGCTGTTGGCCCTGTTCGTCTTGCCGGCGGTGGTAGCGGGCGCCATCGTGTTGGGAGTGATTGACGCCGGCATGGACCTGCGCAAGCGATGGGCGACGCCACCGGCTTAGCCGTTCGTTAAGTTCAGCGCAGAGACCGCAGAGGACGCACAGACCGCGGAGAGGAAGAGGAGTGTGCCACAGCTTCTAGAACTCTCTGCGATCTCTCCGTTGCTCTCTGCGTTCTCTGCGGTAAAGATACTGTGACCAAGATCCCAGGCACTGGAGCCATGCATATATGGAAATAATCCTAAGAGAGGATGTCACCCACCTCGGGAAGGCCGGCGAGGTCGTGACGGTCAAGAACGGCTACGCGCGGAACTACTTGATTCCGCGCGGGTTCGCATACCAGGCCACCGCCGGCAACAAGCGCCGTATCGAAGTCGAGCGGCAGCGCCGCGACGCGCAGTTGGCGACGCAGCGGGCCGAGGCCGCGGGCCTGGCCGAGCGGCTGGCGTCGATCTCGCTCACCTTCACAGTCCGGACGGGAGAGGGGGACAAGCTGTTCGGCTCCGTCACCGCGTCGGACATCGCCGAGAAGCTCAAGGAGCAGGGCCTGGCGGTGGACAAGCGCCGCATCGAGCTGGAGGAGCCGATCAAGATGGTGGGCATCTACAAAGTGCCGGTCCGGCTCGAGGCCGGCGTGGCTGGGGAGGTGCGCGTCTGGGTCGTGAAGGAGTAACGCTGGACCCCGCGACGCTCACGCATCTGGACGGTCCCCGGCTCCGGTTCTCGCTGTTCGCGGCGGCGGGCTGGGTGGACGCGGCGCGCGACGAGCTCAACCGCATCAACGTTTTTCCCGTCCCCGACGGCGACACCGGAACCAACTTCTCCCTGACGCTCCACGCGGTCGCGAGCGCCGTGCGCCGGCTCCGGGGAGCCTCGCTCCCCGCGGTCACCCGCGCCATGGTGGACGGATGCATCGTGGGCGCGCGCGGCAACTCCGGGATGCTGTTGTCGCAGTTCCTCCTGGGCTTCCGGAACGCGATCGGCGACCGCGAGACCGCGGGTCCCGCCGACCTCGCTCGGGCCATGCGCGCCGGCTCGGACCAGCTGGCCGCGTCCCTGGACGACCCGGTGGAAGGGACCATTCTCACCGTGGCGCGCGCCGTGGCGGAGGCGGCCGAGCGCGCCACCCGCCTCACTGAACGGATCGACGAGTTCATGCGCTACGTGCTGGCCGGCGCGCGGGTCGCGCTGGAGCGCACGCCCGAACTGCTGGCCGTGCTCCGGGAGGCCGGCGTGGTGGACGCCGGGGCCAAGGCCTTTGTACGTGCCCTCGAGGGGATCATGCGATTGATCGAGGGACACCCCCTGCACTGGGCGCGCCGGCGCGCGCCGCCCGAGCCGGCATCGGCGGCGGCGCTCGCCCAGGTCGCGCAGGAGCGCGACTATCAGTTCTGCACCGAGGTGCTGGTCCGCGGCAGCGCCCTGCCGGCGGCCACCTCCGTCCGGGCCGGACTCCGCAGCCTGGGGGGATCCATCGTGGTGCTCGCCGACGGCGATCTGCTGAGGGTGCACGTCCACACCGACCAGCCCGAAGCCGTCTTCGCGCTGGCTCAGGGCTGGGGCGTGATCGCCTCCCGAAAGGCGGAAGACGTGCGGGAGCAACACCGGCGGCTGGCCCGGGTTCACCGGCCCGTGGCGGTGGTGGTGGACTCCTCGTGCGACCTCCCGGACGATCTGGCCGACCGCGTAGGGCTCATCATCGTGCCGCTGCAGGTGATCCAGAACGGCCGCGTGTACCTGGATCGGGTGGACATCACCAGCCCCGAGCTGTACCGCCGCATGCGCCGCGAGCAGGCCCTGTTCACCACGTCCCAGCCCGCGCCGGGTGCGTTTCGCCAGGCCTTCCTCGACGCGCAGGCGCAGGGAGAGGAAGTCCTGGCCCTGATCTTGTCCGGGGCACTGTCCGGCACCTACGCCTCTGCCGCCGCGGTGGCCCGCGGTCCCGGCTTCGCCGGCGTCACGGTGTTCGACTCGCGAACCACCAGCCTGGCCCTGGGACTCTTGGCGCTCCGGGCCACCGAATTGGCGGAACGCGGGATGCGCGCCCCCGCGATCGTGGAGGAGCTGCGGCGCATCCGCCAGCGCTCGGGGCTCTTGTTTACCCTCGACACCTTCGAGCACGTGCTGCGATCGGGGCGAATCGGTCGAGCCCGCGCCTGGATCGGGGAGTGGTTGGACCTCAAGCCGATCCTGGAGCTGAACCACGAGGGTGTGGTAGCCCCGCTGGACCGGGTGCGCGGCCGGGAGCGGCTGATCCCGCGGGTGCTGGAGCACCTCGAGCGCCGCCTGACGCCGGTCCCTGAGCGGGTCCGGTTCGGCATCGTCCACGCCGACGCGGTTGACGCCGCAGCGGAGCTGGAGGCGGAAGTCCGGCGGCGGTACCACCCCCTGGATTGCCTGGTCCAGCCGATCACCGCGGCTCTCGGGGCCCACACCGGGCCCGGGGCGTGGGGGGTCTGCTACCAGGTGGAGTGAAGCACACCGGGAGATGGCGGAGGATGGACGCGGGTGGGCGCCGCGCAGCGTCCATCCCCCGCCCACCCCCGCTCCCGATGGTGGCGGCCCGGCCCGGGCGGCGTTATCAATACAGGGAGGAAGACGGTCCCTCATTGAGGGCCTGAAGGGAGCCACGAGATCCAGACCGTAATCCGCACCCTCGGCGAGCACAAAGCGTACGACCTCGTCGTACTCGACCTCCGTCGGCTGAGCGACGCGACCGACTATTTCGTCATCGCCTCGGGATCCAGTGACACCCACGTGCGGGCGCTGGCGGACCACGTGCTCGCCGCGTGCGATCGGGAGGGGCGCCGGCCCCATCATGTGGAGGGCTTGGCGGGCGGTCGCTGGGTGCTGATCGACTTCGTGGATTTCGTGGTCCACGTCTTCCACCCATCGCTGCGCGAGTTTTATCAGCTCGAACGGCTGTGGGCGGACGCGCCGGCGCACTCGGCCGGCGCCTACCCATCCTAGTGGGGAGTCGGGAGAGCGTTATGCGGCGGACCATCGTGCACAGCATCGTGGCGCTAGGCGTGCTCGGCCTCGGGACGGGCCAGGCGGCCCAGGCCCAGTACTTCGGCCAAAACAAGGTCCAGTACCGCCGGCTCAGCTTCTCCGTCGCGCAGACCGAGCACTTCGACATCTACTACCACGCCGCCGAGCGCGAGGCCGCCCTGGACGCGGCCCGCATGGCCGAACGGGCCTACGCGCGCCTCTCCCGGGTGCTGAACCATCAGTATCGCGAGCGACAGCCGCTCATCCTCTACGCGTCGCACACCGAGTTCCAGCAGAACAACGTCACCGACATCGGCGAGGGAACCGGCGGGGTCACGGAGCCGTTCCGCCACCGGATCCTGCTGCCCTTCACCGGCGCCTACGCCGACTTCGAGCACGTCCTGCAACACGAGATCGTGCACCAGTTTCAGTTCGACGTGTTCGCCCGCGGCCGCATCGGCGGGGGCATCCAGCGGCTCATCCAGGTGAATCCGCCGCTCTGGTTCATGGAAGGCATGGCGGAATACCTGTCGCTCGGCCCCACCACGCCGCAGACGGCCATGTGGCTGCGCGACGCCGCGCTGGAAGGACAACTCCCCACCATCGAGCAGCTCACCTGGAACCCGTACATCTTCCCGTACCGCTTCGGGCACGCCATCTGGTCCTTCATCGGCGAGCGCTGGGGTGACGCGGTGGTAGGCGAGGTGCTCCACGCCGTGGCCACCGCCGGGATCGAGGACGGGTTCCGGCGCGCCCTGGGGATGTCGCTGGACGAGTTGTCCGACGAATGGCGCGAAACGGTGCAACGCACCTATCTGCCCGAGATCGCCGAGTTACAGTCCGCCCGGCGATTCTCCCAGCCGCTGCTCACCCAGCGGCGCTCCAACGGCACGCTGCACCTCTCCCCCGCCCTCGCGCCGGACGGCAAAACCATCGCCTATCTGTCCGAGGGCAACTCGTTCTTCGTGGACCTCTACCTCGCGGACGGGGAGACCGGGAGGGTGAAGCGCCGCCTGATCAAGAGCGCCTTCAGTTCCGATTTCGAGAGCCTGCGCTTCATCTACTCGACCGGCTCCTGGTCGCCCGACGGGCGCTATTTCGCGATCGCCGCGAAGCATGGTGGCCAGGACGACCTGGTGATCTTCGATGTGGCGCGGAAGCGGGTGCACCGACGCCTCAAGCTCCCGCTCCACGGCATCACCAATCCCTCGTGGTCGCCCGACGGCACCCAGTTGGTGTTCACCGGCTACGACGGCGGACTCTCCGATCTGTTCGTGATCGGGGCGGACGGCGCCGGATTCACCCGCCTGACCCAGGACCGCTACGCCGAGCTGCATCCGGTGTGGTCGCCCGACGGCAAAGCGATCGCCTTCGCCACCGACCGCGGAGGCCAGACCGACCTCGAGACCTTGTTCTTCGGGCCGCTGCGCATCGCGCTGTATCACTTCGGCGACCGGCACATCGAGCTGCTCGACCACATGGCCGGGCAGAACATCAACCCCCAGTGGGCGCCGGACGGCCTGTCGATCGCCTTCATCTCCGACCGCAGCGGCATCCCCAACGTGTTCTTGTACGACCTCACGGATCGGGAGGTCTACCAGCTCACCAACGCGTTCACCGGTATCTCGGGGCTGACGCCGATCTCGCCCGGCATTTCCTGGGCCGGCCGGGCAGACCGCCTCGCGATCACGTACTACGAGAAGGGCGATTACAACGTCTACGTGATCGACAATCCGCGCTCCCTGAAGCAGCTCCCGTACCGGCCGGCCACGCCCGTGATCGCCCAAGCTGCCGACTTCGCGCAGCGCGATACCGTGACGGCCCCGCTCCCGGACCAGCTCCCCCAGGCGTCGCCCCTGGTGACGGCGTCGGTCTACCGGATCCAGGGGGGCTTCCGCCCCTCGGCGGCGGACCCCGGCCTCGGCCACGCCGCCGGCCCGGAGCCGGTGTCCGTCAGGGCGCTCCTCGACAGCGCCACCCTGGCACTGCCCGACACCTCGGAGTTCACGCTCAAGCCCTACTCGGCCAAGCTCGCTCCGGATTACGTGGTGCAGCCGTCGGTGGGCTACCAGCGCGACAACTTCGGCAACGGCTTCTTCGGCGGCACCGCCATCTCGCTGTCCGACATGCTGGGCAACCGCCGCCTGATCCTCGCGGGTGAGGTCAACGGGCGGATCGAAGAAGCCCAGATCCTCACCGTCTATGCCAACCTCAACCACCGGGTGAACTGGGCCGTCGGGTATCAGCAGCAGCCGATCTTCTTCTACTCGGGAACCTTCCTGGGCACCGACTCGTTGGGCCGCGGCCAACTCACCACCCAGCTCGACCGGTACGTCGTCCGCACCGCGTTCGCCGAGGCGTCGCGACCCTTCAGCCGCTTCCAGCGCCTGGAGCTGGGGCTCCGCGCCAGCCGCATCTCGCGCGCGCGCCTCGCGTTCTCGCAGTTCTTCGACCCGGCGACCCGATTCCTGCTCGAGGAACGGCTCGACACGGATGGGCTGGGGGCGGTCAACTACGTGCAGCCCAGCATCGCCTTGGTGAACGACAACTCCATTGGACTGTACGTCGGCCCGTTCATCGGTCGGCGCAGCCGGTTCGAGTACGCCCCCGCGTTCGGCGGGTGGCGCTTCCACCAGGTCTTAGGGGATTACCGCCGCTACGACCCGCTGGTCGGTCCGATCGTGTTCGCCAGCCGGCTCATGTTCTTTGGCCGCATGGGGCGCGACGATAGCCAGTTCCCCATCTTCCTGGGAACCCCGGACCTGATCCGCGGGTACACGGCCGGCTCGTTCCGGCGGAACGAATGCCTCCTCGACCTGGGCGGGTCGGTGACCGGGTGCTCGGTGCTGGATCAGCTCATCGGATCGCGGATCGCCGTGGCCAACTTCGAGTTGCGCTTCCCGTTGATCAGCAACCTCACGCTCGGCATCCTGCCCGTACGCCTGCCGCCCATCGAGGGGGCCCTGTTCTTCGACGTGGGCATGGCCTGGGATAGCCGGCACAGCTCGGGGGACGGCACCATCGTCTGGCGGCGCACGCGCGGTGAAAACGCAGACGTGGTGCGTCAGCCGCTGAAGAGTTGGGGGGCCTCGATCCGCGGCAACCTCCTGGGGTTCCTGATCCTTCGGGCCGACTACTCAAAGCCGCTGGACCGCCCGGGAACCACACCGGACGACAAGGGCAAGCCAGCGTACTGGACCCTGAGCATAGGACCGACCTTCTAGCTGGAGAAAAGCGTTGTCCCTTGGCCGTCGTCCGTTATCCGTGACGGCAGTTGCAGTTACGGACCACGGAAAACGGACAACGCCTTTCGCAGCCCTATTGTCCGGCCCTTTCGTCGGGCCTATCTTTAAGCTCCGTGGTAACTTACGCTAAGCGAACCCTCCCATTCCTGCCGCTGCTCGTAGGCCTTCAGGGCTGTAGCCCCGGCGCTTCCAACCCCATCAAGGCCGCGATGGCCGAGCACCGCGGG
>JACPAP010000167.1:9466-14064 GCA_016180765.1 Gemmatimonadota bacterium | reverse complement strand
GCTGGGTGAAGGTGTCTGGGATGGCGCTCACCGCGCGTGTCACTACCCCTCCAACGTGCCAACATGCCTCCGTTCGGCCCCCGGAGGGTCGAGCCGGTGCGGTCGTTGTCGGTGGTTTGGACACCCGGCAGGGCGGCGCCCGTTGCGATCCGGTGTAAACGGTCGTCCCCGGTCGTCTGTACGGTGGATGAATGGGTTCGAATCAGCCGCTTGGCACCAGCGGCGAACTGCGTCGTCGCTTTCTCCGCCACCATGTGCCACTCGCCTTTGCGAGTGCCGTGGTCCTAGTCCTGTTCATGCGTCTTCCGCTCTTCGAGGCCAACGTGTACCCCCACGGGGACCTCTTCAGCGGTACGTTCCCCCAGGAGCGAGGCGAGGGCGGAGCCATGGGTCACGGCGGGGACCACACCGGACCGATGGATCACGGCGGGGGCCAAACCTCGACTCATACCCCAAGTCCTGACCAGATCCGACACCGCTCCTTCACCCGGCAGTTTACCGTTGCCACCGGCTACGTCGCGCTCGGGCTCCTCGGGCTCACGCTCCTCATCGGGCCGGCCAACCTCCTGCTCCGCAGGCGGAATCCCGTCTCGAACTATCTGAGCCGTGACGTGGGGACGTGGGCTTCCGTCGGCAGCGTTGTCCACGTGATCCTCGGATTGCAGGTGCATGGCAGCGGACAGATCCGCGACTTCCTGAACTACTTCGTCGCGCCCGATGGCAGCCCGTGGCTCAATAGTTTTGGCCTGGGGAACTGGACCGGGCTTGCCGCGCTGGTGATCGTGGTGGGGTTGCTCGCCATTTCCAGCGACGTCGCCCTGCGGAAACTCAAAGCCAGGCGCTGGAAGCGGCTCCAGCACCTGAACTACGCCTTGTTCGCGCTGGTGATCGCACATGCGTTCTTCTACTACGGTGCGCTGTTGCGGGTGACATCCCCCTTTACGCTCCTGCTCGGCCTCAGCGTCATCGTGGTCTTCGTCGGACAGGCGGTGGGGGTCTGGCTGTGGCGGCGGAGGTCCTCTCGCTCAGCAGCCACGGTAGCATGAGCGGCAGTCGGTGGGCGCTACTCGGTGACGGGCCGGCGTCGCCGTATTACTCAGTCCTCCTTCACCAGCCGCTCGTCAAATGTGAACGACTCCGCTTCTCCAACTGCCAGCTGAGAAAAACTCGGGTGATTAGGGTTGATGAGGAAGATCCTCTCGCCTTCCACAACGGCGCTCGGCAAGGCCAGGATTACCGATTCCTGGCGGGCCGCCCGCCTTGTTCCCCGGCGGTGACGGGTACTCACGCCAGTTCTCGGGGAGGGCAGCCGGGTCCACCGTCCGAACGAGCTCGTCCGCAAAGTCCACGGGAATCATGACATAGGACTCGAGCAGCTGACTCGCGTTCAGATGGACCAGGAGCTCGAGGGCCGCCAGTGCTCTCGATTCGGCAACATACACGACCGCGGTACCTGGACTGTTCCAGCGACCGCCGTAACGTTGGGCACCCTCCCCACTGAACGCGTCTTTCTGATACTTCGCCTTGACGATCCGCCAAGCCCGGATCACTACGATGGGATGCCGTGCTCGAGCCGGCCGATCAGGTTCTCAACCTCCCGCGCCCCAACATCGGTTCTCGCGAACTCGATCGGCGTGCTTCCGTCCAGAGCGCGCTGCGGCGAGAACAACCACTTTCTGGCGGCCTCGACGTCTCCCTCGAGAAGACTCACCGCCTTGGCAAAGACCCTCGTGAGTCTGAGAAGCCGGTCGGATTGGTCCGGGTCCAGCCTTCCCTTCTCCTTACGGCGGGCGAGCGTACGTGGAGGGATTCGTACCAGTTCAGCCAGTTGGCGAGCGGAAAGATCGATGCTCTTCTGAAGACGCTCAAACGCGATGTACGACAAGCCCCTCTCGATCTGCCGGAGTAGCGCGGCCGTGTCGTATTCCCGCAACCCAAGCAGGCGCGGGTAGACTTGCTGCGTCGTCTCCCCCGCAAGGAGCCGCTGCCTCAATTCTCTAAGGTCCTTGGGGACTTTGGTGGCTCGGGTGAGGGGTTCTGCTGGCGCTCTGGTCATGGGAAAGATTCCTCGTGCCATATGGCTTCAGTATAGCTGCCATATGGCCGACAGTCAAGTCCTGAGACCGAAGGAGCACCCAGCGGGCCGAACGGACCGGCACGTCGGTCTCCCGCCTCAGAAAGCAGGTCGTGTTCGAACGGCCGCTCACCGGGCGGCTGGTAGCCGATGCGGCAGGGAAGCTGAGCGAGTACCGGCGCCCGGCGACACCGTGGTGGCGCCGCCTGGCCCGGGTCGCGACACCGATGGCGGTCGGCGTGGCCGCGGCCGTGGTCGCGGCGCTCCTCTGGCTGCCGGACGCGGCGGGCGTGCCGGCCGCCGACCCGCCACCCGCGACCGTCTACGGGCTCGCACCCTCGGACCCCCTGGCCGCTCCTCTCGTCGCGTCCCCGGCGGCGCCTACCATCGCCACGCTCATGGCCACGCAGACCTCGGAGCGCACACCATGATCCGCATGACTGAGTCGGCCCGCGCCGTTCTCGCGGGCCTGTCCATCTTTCTGATCGGGACCGTAGCCGGTGTGGGACTCGACCGTGCGGTCTTGATCCCCGCGCAGGTACATGCGTCCAGCGCCGGCGCCCAGCACCGGGTCCCCCGCGACCACGACAACGTGCTGGCGGACCTGAGCGGCCGTCTCGGGCTCACCTCCGAGCAGGCCCATAGACGACGCGACCACCGACATCGAGACGGTCCTCGATGACGACCAGGTCCGGCGTCTGCACGCGTGGCTCGCCGAGCATGACGGCTCCATTCCGGGTCACGGGGTCGGTCAGGCGCACTGACTGCTCAAGGGCGCGGGCTGGACCGTCGTTCTCGTCGTCCTGGCCGTTGGGGGGAACTCCCTGATCGGCGACTCTCCGCCACATCGGGGAGCTCGATCTTGGGTCGGGGCAGCGATGTGGGGAAACTCCCCGAATGTAACAGTATTAGATCCGGCCGGGGGTGGGCCGAGCCCGAGGTCTGGTTCCGCATCGTACACGTCGCCATGGACGCCGGCAACGGCGCCCCCGCGGCCGCCTACCGCGAACAGACCGTGGAGATCGCCCTGGGGCCCCAGGGGGCGTTCGAAAACGGCAACGTGGGCACCCTGACGCGCCGGGTGGCCGCGGACCGGGTGGTCTCCGCCGTCCCGCCGCGCCGGAGGAAGCCGAAGCCGCCCAAGGTGGCCAGGACGCCTCGGGTGGTCGAGCTCCTCCGGAAGGCCCTGGAGTGGCAGGCTCTCCTCGAGTCCGGCGAAGTCCCAAATCAGGCCGCCATTGGCCGCAGAGAAGGCATCACGCGCGCCCGGGTCACCCAGGTGATGGGGATGCTGCAGCTCGCGCCCGAGATCCAGCAGCACATCCTGTCCATGCCCGATGCGGTCCGCCGCCCGGTGATTAGCGAGCGGGCACTGCGACCCATCGTGCAGCTGGAACGTCCGGCTGCGCAACTCCAAGCTTTCGAACAACTGATCAACTAGGGTTGAGGCCCTCAACAGTACTTGGAGCAGGCGCCAATGCTCAGGCGCGCGCGGGCCCCGGCGCCCGCGTGAATCCCCTTGCCCCGCATTTTCAGTACATGCCGCCCATTCCGCCGCCGCCGGGCATGGGCGGGGTTGTCCCCTCTTCCTTCTTCTCGACCACCACGCACTCGGTGGTGAGGAGGAGACTGGCGACCGAGGCGGCGTTCTGCAACGCCGTCCGCGCCACCTTGGTGGGATCGATCACGCCGGCCGCGACCAAATCCTCGAATTCGCCGGTCTGCGCGTTGTACCCGAACCCCTTCTCCTTCGAGGAGCGCACTTTCTCGACGACGATGGAACCCTCGGCGCCCGCGTTGGCGGCGATGATCCGGATCGGCTCCTCCAGGGCGCGGCGGACGATGTCCACTCCCACCTGCTCGTCGGAATCCTCGACCTTCACCTTGCTCAACGCCACCTGGGCCCGGAGCAGCGCGACGCCGCCGCCAGGCACGATGCCTTCTTCGACAGCCGCCCGCGTGGCGTGCAATGCGTCCTCGACCCGGGCCTTCTTCTCCTTCATTTCGGTCTCGGTTGCGGCACCCACGTTGATCACGGCCACGCCGCCGGCCAGCTTGGCCATGCGCTCCTGCAGCTTCTCCATGTCGTAATCGGACGTGCTCTTCTCGATGGCGACCTTGATCTCCTTGATCCGGCCCTGGATGTCGGCCCGCTTGCCGGCGCCGTCGACCAGAGTGGTGTTGTCCTTGTCCACCACGATCCGCTTGCACCGGCCGAGGTCGCTCAGCACGATGTTCTCCAGCTTGAAGCCGACCTCTTCACTGACCACCTTGCCGCCGGTCACCGTCGCGACGTCCTCGAGCATCGCCTTCCGCCGGTCACCGAAGCCCGGCGCCTTGACCCCGCACACCTTGAGGGTGCCCCGCAGCTTGTTGACCACCAGGGTGGCCAACGCCTCACCTTCGATGTCTTCGGCGATGAGGAGCAGGGGCTTCCCTGTCTGCGCCACCTTCTCCAAGATCGGCAGGAGGTCCTTCATCGCAGAGACCTTCTTGTCGTGGATCAGGACGTACCCGTCTTCCA
>JACPAP010000167.1:0-9424 GCA_016180765.1 Gemmatimonadota bacterium | reverse complement strand
CCCGTCTTCCAGCACCGTCTCCATCTTCTCGGGGTCGGTGACGAAGTAGGGGGAGAGGTAGCCGCGGTCGAACTGCATCCCGTCCACCGTTTCCAGCTCGGTCGCCAGTCCCTTGGCCTCCTCGACCGTGATCACCCCGTCCTTGCCCACCTTCTCCATAGCCTCGGCGATCAGGTCACCGATCTCCTGATCGGTATTCGCGGAGATGGTGCCGACCTGGGCAATCTCTTTCTTGCCAACCGTGGGCACCGACAGCCTTTGCAAATCGGCCACCACCACCTCGACCGCCTTGTCGATGCCGCGCTTGATGGCCATCGGGTTCGCGCCGGCGGTCACGCTCTTCAGCCCCTCCCGGAAGATCGCTTGGGCGAGAATCGTCGCGGTGGTCGTGCCGTCACCAGCCACATCCGATGTCTTGGTCGCCACTTCCTTCACCATCTGGGCGCCCATGTTTTCGACCGGATCGGACAGCTCGATCTCCTTTGCGACGGTGACGCCGTCTTTGGTGATGGTCGGGCTGCCGAATTTCTTGTCGATGAGGACGTTCCGGCCCTTGGGCCCGAGGGTCACTTTCACCGCGTCGGCCAGCTGGTCCACGCCCCGCTTCAGGCGCGCCCGCGCGTCGACGTCGAAATGCAGTTCTTTCGCGTTAGACATGCGTTGCTTTCTTTCTCCCGGTCGCTCAGCCGATTACGGCGAGGACGTCGGATTCCTTGAGAATGAGGACTTCCTGGTCGTCGAGCGTAACCTCGGCGCCACTGTACTTTCCGTACAGAACCTTCTGACCCTGCTCGAGCTCCATCGGCACTCGCGCGCCCTTTTCGAAGCGGCAGGGACCGACGGCGATGATCTGGCCCTGCTGAGGTTTTTCTTTGGCGGTGTCGGGGATGTACAGCCCACCGCGCGTCCGCTCCGTGTCCTCGAGCGGGCGCACGACCACCCGGTCTGCGAGGGGCTGGATCTTGATCTTCGACTTCATCTTCGACTTCGTCTTGATGGGCGATTTCGTCAAAGTGGCCATGGTCATACCCCTCAGTTCATGTGAGGCGTTGCGAGGAGGAGGGGACCGACGGCGATGATCTCGCCCTGCTGATGAGGTTTCTCCTTGCCGGTGTCAAGAATGTACAGGATCTCGATCTTCGACTTCGTCTTGATGGGCGATTTCGTCAAAGTGGCCATGATTCCCACACCTCAGTTCACGTAAGCCGTGAGATGAAAGGAGGGGGGCCAGCCAGGCCGACCCCCCTCGTCCGAACAGTTGGTCAGCCCTAGTTGTGAGCGGCGATCTTGTGGAAGGTCGAGTTGGAAACCTCGTAGGCCTGAACCTCAGGCGTTCCCACCACTACGTTCGCCAGGTCCTTCAGCACTTGGGGATAGGTGTCGCGGCCGTAGACGTCCGCGCTTTCCTTCCGATCCCACAAGCTGATGGCGACTGCGTCTGTGCCGTTCGGATTGAGGAACGTGAGCTCGTCCGCGAAGCCGGTCTGTTTCCGCAGTCGCGGCAGGACGTCCTTCTCGATCGTCCGGGTGAACTCAGGGCCGGTGTTGGCCTTGAGCTGCATGGAAACTTCTCGTGCGTACATGTTCGGTCTCCTGGGCTGGATGGTCATCCTGCGTGATTAACCATATGCGGTTGAATGACAGTAACATATGGTGATGTACTGTACTTGTCAAGTACATCGATATTTGCTAGATTATGCGACACAATACTTAACTTCTATTTGTTGATTAGGTCTGCCCAAGGAGGAAGCCGTGGATGTTGCGCTCGTGATCAGGCGTCGGCTGGAGGAATTCGGGCTGGAGCAGCGACATCTCGCCCAAGCCGCCGAGGTGACCGACTCGTACATCTCCCAGTTGCTCACCGGCAGGCGAACGCCTCCCGCGCCGAACCGCACCGACATCTATGAGAAGATGGACAAGTTCTTGAAGCTTCCGAGCGGGGAGCTCGCGACGCTGGCGGACCACCAGCGGAAGGAGCAGTTGAAGAGAGAACTGGGGGACGAGCCCACGCCGTTGTTTCGGGAAGTTCGCGAGTTGGTCCTCCGCAAGTGTAACCTCAGCACGGGAAGACACATTCGAGCCATCTTCGCGAAGCAGCCCTTTGGCGAGCTCGAACGCCTGGTTACCGAAAAGCTCGTGGACGTGGTCAAGGGCCTGGCCCAACAGGAATTGGAGAACGAATCCTGGCTCCGGACGGTCGCGGAACTCGGCGGCCGAAGCTACGAAGAGATGCGGGTCATCGTGCTCGAGTTCCTCGATACGGACATCTTTCATCTGTCCAGTGAGAACTGCGTCACGTTCCTGGATCCGATGATTGATTCCTGGGACATCGACCTGGCGACGTTTGCGCTGGACATCGTTCTGACCGACAAAGTGGCCTCGGGGAACGTAAAGCGATTCGAGTTTGTCGAGGTGGAATCCTCACAGCAGGTCGGCGAGGAGCCCGGGTTCATTGGATGAGCATTCTGAAAAGAGTGTCCCGCTCGCGGCGGAAACTGGAACGCGCCGGGATGGTGTGGGACGGCGGTCCACCACGCTGTCGGGGATGCGACCGGCGTTGGCAGTTCGGCACCGACCGCGTTGGCCGGGCAACGGAATTCTGCGTCTGCGGATACTGCGTGTACGTGAAGACGCGGTGTGGGCGGGTGGATTTCGTTCGTTAGCGGGTAATGGAGCGGTCGCGGCCTCGTGAACGGAGGACGACTGGCCGTCATGGCGCCCCATGGGCTCAATCATCCGGCGTGCCCGATGGCTCGGAGTAAACGCCAGACGTACACTGCACGCGCTCCTGACGGTGATCAGCGTTCGCCCCCATGACATTCCCGTTATGGCAGATGTCACACAGCCCATATGAAACGGGGCCGAAGGTGAACTTCTGCTCGCACCACTTGGCGTTGGTGCAGCCAATGCCGCTGTGACACTTCTTACAGAGGAGCAATGTGTCCACCGCCGCCCTCCTTGACGTTCCCGCAAAAACACGACGCCCGGCCAGCCGACTGAGCGTTTCCCGTGTGCCCGAAGACCAACTGACAAACTCCCGAGGCAGGACTCGAACCTGCGACCCGCCGGTTAACAGCCGGCTGCTCTACCAGCTGAGCTACTCGGGAAGGACGTCGCCCGTGGCGACTGCGAGCGAGTCTAACGGGGGCACCGGGCCGAGGCAAGCGCCGGTGATCCGGCGCGCGCCCTACTGGACCGTGTTGGCGAGCACCGCTATGGAAACGGTGATCTGGACCAGCTGCAGGAATAGGATGACATCCTCCCGCGACAGGAACTTGCGCGGCACGAGGATCTGGTCTCCCGAGCGGACGCCGATCTCTTGAAGCGTGCGTCCCCGGATGCCGCCTGCCAGGGCCAGTCGCAGCTGGTCGCCGTCCCGCAGCAGCTTCACGCCGTTCAGGTTCCCGCTGGCCGTGGGCCCGCCTGCCAGCGCCACGACGTCCAGCACGCTCAGCGTGGGATCCACGACGTACAGCCCGGGCCGCTCGACCTTGCCCAGGACCGCCATCCGGAACTGCGGCCGGATGGTCACGAACGGGCTATTGAAGATGGCCTCCAATCCCTGGCGGATCCGGTCGCGCAGCTGGGCCACCGTCAAGTCGCGCACGTCCAGCTCCCCCATCACGGGGTATTCCAGAACGCCCCGGTCGTCGATCTGGTAATCGCCGGAGTACTCGACCTGGCCCCAGACGAGGATCTTGATGACATCGCCGGGGCGGAGGTGATAGGACGCGCTGGCCGCTTGTGGTGGCGGCGACGGCGGCTGCTGGCCCGCCAAGGGAAGGGCGGGGAGGACCGCGAGCGCGAGCCAAAGGAGCAGACGCACGGCGCGTAAGATTGTGCCTGACGCCACGCTGGTCAACGGCGGGCTGTCAGCGACCGGCTGTCAGCTATCGCCGCTCAGCCGTCGGCATCGGCTTTGGGCGCCACCGGCTGACCGCTGATCGCCGAAAGCTGAGAGCCGACACCCGGGGAGGGGGAGGGGGAGGGCTGTAGTGCCGCGCGGAGGTAGCGGGCGGTGTGGGTGCTGCGCTGGGCCACGTCCTCGGGAGCTCCCGTCGCGACCACCCGCCCGCCGCCGTCTCCTCCCTCGGGCCCCAGGTCAATGATCCAGTCCGCCCGCTTGATGACGTCCAGGTGGTGCTCGATCACGACCACGGTGTGACCCGCCTCGACCAGCCGATCCAGCACTTTGACCAGCAGGCGCACGTCCTCCAGATGCAGGCCCGTGGTGGGCTCGTCCAGGATGTACAGGCGGCGTGCTCCCTTGCCGACGGTGGCGAGCTGCCGCGCGATCTTGAGCCGCTGCGCCTCGCCGCCGGACAGCGTGGTGGCCGGCTGGCCCAGACGCAGGTACCCCAGCCCCACCTGCTGTAGGTACCAGAGGGTGCGGCCCAGTTTCTGCTGGTGATGGAAGCGCTCGATCGCCTGGTCCACCGTCAGGTTGAGGACCTCGTGGATCGACAGGCCCTTGATGCGCACGTCCAGCACCTCCGCCTCGAAGCGACTGCCGCCGCACGCCTCGCAGGGAACGAACACGTCCGCCAGGAACACCATCTCCACCTGGAGGTGTCCGGCGCCTTCGCAGCGCCGGCATCGACCGCCGCCGGCGGCATTGAAGCTGAACGTGGCCGGGGTGTATCCCCGGGCCCGCGCCAGCGGCTGTGCGGCGAAGAGCGTCCGGATGTCATCGAACGCGCGGATGTAGGTGACCGGATTGGACCGCGGGGTCCGGCCAATGGGCGACTGGTCAATGAGCACGGCGTCGTCCAGCGCTTCCCACCCGGTGAGCTGCTGCACCGCGCCGACCGGCTCGCCGAGGTGCTCCTTGGCGCCGTGCTCGCCGTGCAGCTTGAGCTCCAGCTGGCGGTACAGGACGTCGTGCACCAGGGTGGATTTGCCCGAGCCCGACACGCCGCTCACCACGGTGAGCGTCTGGAGCGGGATGGCGACGTCCACGCCGCGCAGGTTGTGGAGCGAGGCCCCTGCCACGGTGAGCCAGCGGGGGCCGGCGCGCCGCCGCGCCGAGGGGATCGCGATCCGCCGCGTGCCGGCGAGGTAGGCGCCGGTCAACGTGTCGGGCGTGCCGGGCGGGCCGCTGTAGACCAGGCCGCCGCCGTGCTCACCGCTCCCGGGGCCCAGCTCGATCATGTGGTCCGCCGCGCGGATGGCCGAGAGGTCGTGCTCCACCATGACCACCGTGTTGCCGCCCGCCCGCAGACGACGCAGCAGCTCGAGCAGGCGGTCGATGTCGCGCGGGTGCAGGCCGATGGAGGGCTCGTCCAGCACGTAGAGGGTGTCCACCAGGCTCGCGCCCAGGGCGTTGGAGAGGGCGATGCGCTGGGCTTCGCCGCCGGAGAGGGTGCGGGTTTGCCGGTCCAGCGTGAGATACGCGAGCCCGACGTCGCAGAGATAGTCCACTCGGCTGCCGAGCTCGCGCAAAATGGTGTGGGCGACCCCGCGCTCGAAGGGGGTGAGCTCGAGGTTCCCGAGCCAGGCGCGCAGCTCGTCCGCCGTGCGCGCGGCGACCTCGGCGATGGACGCGCCGCCCACTTTGACCGCCAGCGCTTCCGGGCGAAGTCGCGCCCCGTGGCACGCGGGGCAGGTGATCGCCTTTTGATACTGCCGCAAGAAGACGCGGATGTACTGCTTGTACCGTTTCCGCTCCAGGGCCCGCAGGAAGGGAAACACGCCCCGGAAGCGTCCGGACCTGCCGTGCAACAACAGACGGCGCTGCGTGTGCTTGAGCCGGCTCCAGGGCAGGTCCAGGGGGATGCCCTCGGTCCGCGCGGCCTCCGCCAGCAGCCGCCGCTTGTTGCCATAGCGCGGCTTGGTCCACGGATCCAGCGCGCCCTCCGCCAGGGTCCGCTCCGGGTCGGGGACGATCAAACGTTCGTCGTACTCCAGCACCGCCCCGAACCCGTTGCAGCCGGGACAGGCGCCCTGCGGATGGTTGAACGAGAAGAGCGCGGGAGTGAGCGAGGGCGCGGCGCGCCCGCAGGTACTGCAGCGAGGAAGCTGCGAGAATGTGAGCCGCGCGTCGTTCGCGACGGCTTCCGCCGCGCCGTCACCCTCCAGGAACCCGAGGGCGATCGCGTCGGCGATGCGGCCGCGATGAGCGGGCGAGGCCGTCACCCGATCCACCACGACCCGGATCCCGGCCTGGTCGAGCCGCACCTCAGAGGGCAAGTAATCCAGGCGATGGACCTGGTCGCCGGCGAGGACCCGAACGAACCCCATGGCGCGCAGGTTCGCTGCCATGGCCTCGTGGGTGGTCTCCGGGGCGTGGGGCGGGGGGAACCCGATGAGACAGGACCGTCCCGCCAACTGGTCCAGGATGCGGTCCGCGGCGGTGCTGGGTGAGTCCACCGCGATGGGCGCGCCGCAGTGATGGCAGTACGGGCGTCCCACACGCGCCCACAGCAACCGGAGGTAGTCGTAGATCTCGGTGGCCGTGCCGACGGTGGAGCGGCTGGAGGTGGTGGGATTCTTCTGCTCGATGGCCACGGCCGGCGCGATGCCCTCCACCCGGTCCACGGCGGGCCGCGGCATGCGCTCGAGGAACTGCTTGGCGTAGGTCGAGAGGGACTCGATGTAGCGGCGCTGCCCCTCGGCGTAGAGCGTGTCGAACGCGAGAGAGCTCTTGCCGGAGCCTGAGGGGCCGGTGATCACCGTGAGTCGGCGGTGCGGGATCTCGACGGTGATCCCCTTGAGATTGTGTTGCCGGGCGTTGTGGAGGACGATGTGGTCTGCGGGCATTGCGAGAAGCTTAGTGGCGGCGTGGCGTGGACGGTATGCGGCCCCCCCGCCCCTACCTAGCGCGCCCGCTTGCGCTGGCACTAGGTTCGTCCCGCCCATGGCGATGATCGTCACGCCCCGCCTGCTGCGTCGCGGACTCGAAGTGTTCGCGGGGATCTCGGTCCTGGGGTTCGTGGGGCTCCTCTTCTACGGCAACAACCTCGCGCTGTTTCTCCAGGCCATGCTGTCGCTCAAGTGGGGGTGGGCGCTCCTGGGGGTGGGCCTCGCCTCGCTGGACTGGGTGGGCGGCGGCTTGCGCCTCTGGATCATCACCCGCCACGTGTACCCCAGGGTCACGTTGCCGGGCGCGGTGGTGGCCGGCGGGCTCAATACCTGGGGCGGCTTTCTCACGCCGACCCAGACCGGCGGCGGCCCCTTGATGATCTATGCCCTCAAGCGCTACGGCGTCCCGCTGCCCGAGGCGATGATCTCGAGCCTGATGACCTTCGTGGCCACGGTGGTGTTCTTCGCCGTCGCCGGGCCGGTGGCGTTGCTGCTGGGCGCGGGCCGCTCCCTCGAGCAGCATGGGATCCTGGGTCGCGCCTTCACCTTGTACGACCTCTTTCGCCTGAGTCTGGGCGGTTTCATCGCCATCGGGTTGCTGATGATTGCCCTGTTCGTCTTCCCGGAGGTCGCACGGAGGATCGGGCAGCGACTGGTGAGCTGGCTCGAGCGGCATGGGAGTCCGCGGCTGGCCGGCCGGGTGAACGAACTGCGTGAAGGCGTGGACCGTTCCCACGGGTGCCTGGTGGCGTTCTTCCGGGGGAAGGGCTGGACCGCGCTGGCCGCCGCCGTGGTACTGTCGTCGTTGGCGTTCGGCAACCGGCTGGCGGCCGGGTACGTGGTACTCCGGGCGCTCGACATTCACGCGCACTTCGTGGACGTGATTCTGCTGCAGACCCTGATCACGTTCCTGCTGTATTTCGCCCCGACGCCGGGCGGGTCGGGCCTGGCGGAGGTGCTGTCCGCCGCCGTGATGTCCATTTACGTGCCGCGCGTGCTCACACCGTCCTACATCCTGCTGTGGCGGGTGATCACCTGCTATCTCACGGTAGCCTTCGGGTCGTTCGTGTTCTGGCGGTGGTTGAAGGGCGCGGAAGTGCGCGTGGACGGGAACCAGCTGGAGAACGGACACATTGCACCCCCTCCCCGCGCCGACTAGTTTTGCCGGATACCGCGGTGCTCGAGGCCACTCCGCATGTCCTACCTGGAACTGGGCGGCAAGCGCTTCACGATCCCCGTGGGCGAGGTGCGGATCGGCGCCGATCCGTCAAGCCAGGTCCGGCTCGCCGGGGATCAGATTCATCCGCACCACGCCATCGTTCAGGGATACGCCGACGGCCAGGTCGCGATTCGCCGGGCGAAGGAGGAGGCCGAGATCCTGGTCAACGGGGTGCGACTGGGGCCCCAGCCCACGCCGCTGCTCCACGGGGACAAAGTCCAGGTGGGTCCGCACGAGCTGCGGTTCGTGGACGAGCGCCGGAGCGGCAGCACCCAGTATGTGGCGGCGGTGGATCCGGCGATGCTCGCGGCGATGGCCAAGCCATCGTCGTCCAAGGGGCGCGAAGCGACCGCCGGCACCGGGGGTCGCGTGGTGTCGCTGACGGACGGCCGCGAGTACGTGATCAGCGGAACCTCCATGGTCTTCGGGCGCGACGCGGGATGCGACGTGGTCATCACGGACAAGAACGTCTCCCGCCGGCACGCCGAGATCATGGCGACGCCCAAGGGGTACGTGCTGATCGACAGCTCGACCAACGGCACCTTCGTCAACGGCGAACGGATTGAAGGCCAGCGGTTGCTGGCCCGGGCCGACATGATTCGCATCGGCAACGACGAATTCCGGTTTTACGCCGATCGAGCCCCGGTGGCGCCGGCACCGCGACCCGGCGCGCCGGCGCCATCCGGCAGCGCTGCCCCGCCGTCCGCGCCCAAGGGCCCGCCACCGCAGGGCCCGGCGCCAGGTCCTCCGGCGGCGCCGGCTGGCGCGGCGCCGGTCGGCGCCGGGCAACGTCTCGCGAACACGGTGGCGGGGATCCCGGCCTCCGCTCCGCGCCCCGCGGACACTACTCCCCCAGTGGAGCCGCCGCCGGCCCGGGCCGCTCCGGTCCCGGCCGCTCCCAGGGCGCCGGCGCCCGCGCCGCCCCAGAAAGGTCCGCCGCCCGGCGGCGTCTTGGCGAACCTGGTGGTGCGGAGCGGGGCCCTCAAGGGACAGCGGCTGCCCATTCGCGTGCCGATTGTGAACCTGGGCCGGGCCGACTACAACGACATCGTGCTGCCGGACGACAGCGTGTCCACCTCTCATGCGAAGCTGCAGCGTCGCGAGGGGGTGTGGGTGCTGGTGGACCTGGAGTCCACCAACGGCTCGTTCGTGGACGCCGAGCGGGTGCAGGGCGAGACGCCGCTGGCTCCCGGCGCGCTGCTCCGCCTGGGTGACGTGCAACTCTTGTTCGAGCCGACGGACGACACCGTGGACGCCGCCCGCGGCAGTTCCACCAAGATGATCAGCGCGATTCGCCTTCCTCCGCCGGGACCGGCCGCCGCTCCCCCTGGGGCGCCGGCGCCGCCGGCACGCGATTCCGGCTCGAGCGCCTCGTCGGGAACCGAGCCAGCGGCGGCGAGCGTG
>JACPAP010000166.1 GCA_016180765.1 Gemmatimonadota bacterium | reverse complement strand
TCGTCCACCAGGCGTTGCATGCGGTGCGCGTTCTGCACGATGGTCTCCGCGAACTGGCGCGGCTGGCCGGGCGCCAACTCGTGCATCAGCGTCTCGGCGTAGCCCGCGATGGACGTGAGCGGCGTCTTCAGCTCGTGGGAAACGTTGGCCACGAAATCCCGCCGGACGGCTTCCAGGCGCCGCAGGTCGGAGACGTCACGGAACACCAACAGGCTGCCGCCGTCCGGCAGCCGGCGGCCGGTGGCCAGGAGCGTACGGTTCCCCACCTCCAGCTCGCGCTGGTCCACGTCCTGACCCGAGAGGATCGCCTCCACCAGCTCCCGTGCGCGTTTCTGGTGGAACAACTGTTCGAGGGGCGGGAGCGGTTCCGATGGGCCATAGCTCAAGAGCCGCCGGGCCGAGGCGTTCATGGCGGTCAGGTGTCCGGCGCCATCGGTGGCGAGCACGCCGTCGGCCATGGCCTCGATCAGCATGGCGGTTTCCTGGCGCTCGCGCCTGAGCCCGTCGAACCGGCGCTCCAGCTCGGCGTACATGGTGCGAAGATTGGAGATGGGCTCGGCCACTTCCGGGATCCGGGAGTCGGGGAACTCGGGGGACCGGCCGGCGGCGATGTCCCGGGCCGCGTCGGCCAGGTGTCGCAGCGGGCGAGCCAGAGCCCTGCTGGCCAGCCCGGTGATGAGGGCGGCGACGATCAGCGCGGCGGCTCCCGCCAGGGCGACCGCCCCCTGAACCGCCTGAATCCGAGCGTCCACGCTGGCCAGCGTGGCGGAGACCCGGACCACGGCGATCCCCGGCGGGCCGCCGCGCACCGCCACGTACATCTGCCGCTCGTTGGTGGATGCGCTGAGCCGCCGGGCCTGCCCGGAACCCTGCCGTAACGCGCCCTGGACCTCGGGCCGCTCGAGATGGTTCTCCAGCCGGCTCAGCGACCGGCGGTCGAATTCCGCGTCCCCGCGCACCCTCCCGTCGGGCGCGATGAGGGTGACGCGATGACCCGTGAGCGCGCCCAACCGCCGGGCGGCGTCCGCCCATTGGGCGCTGTCGGGCGGCAGCTGCACCGCCACCAGGCGTGCCTCCCGTTCCAGGCTTGCCGCAATCTCGGTCTCGAAATGGCCCCGCAGGATGCGGTCCGCCACGGCGATCACCGCCACCACCGCCACCGCGACGGTGAGGCCAATGACGGCGAAAAGGCGAGTGCCGAGGCGCATGGGTGGGTAGAGCGGATAGCGTGACGAGCGCGTAGAGACCCAGCGGCGCTTTCCGCGCCAGCCACGCTATTTCACGGCGGCCTCGTAGCGCTTCTCGATCTCCGGCCAGTTCACCACGTTCCACCAGGCCGCGATGTAGTCGGGCCGGCGGTTCTGGTACTTCAGGTAGTACGCGTGCTCCCACACGTCCAGCCCCATGACCGGGACTTTCCCATCCATCAACGGGTTGTCCTGATTGGGGGTGCTGGAGATCTCAAGCTTCCCCTTGGAGAGCACCAGCCAGGCCCAGCCGGAGCCGAACCGCGTGGTCGCGGCCTGGGTGAACTGTTCCTTGAACTTGGCGAAGTCGCCAAACGTCTGCTTGATCGCGTCGCCCAGTTTGCCCTTGGGCTCACCGCCGCCCTTGGGCGCCATGATGACCCAGAACATGGAGTGATTGGCGTGCCCGCCGCCGTGGTTGCGGACGGCGGTGCGGATGTCCTCGGGAACCTGGTTGATATCCCTGAGCAGGTCCTCCAGGTGCTTCTGGTGGAGCTGGGGGTGCTTGTCCAGCGCCCCGTTCAGGTTGTTGACGTAGGCGGCGTGATGCTTCCCGTGGTGGATCTGCATGGTCTGGACGTCGATGTGCGGCTCCAAAGCGTCAAAGCCGTACGGCAGGTTGGGTAGCTGATGTGGCATACCGTGTGCTCCTCGACTCCTGCGTCGTGATGGATGGGTTGGAGAGCGTAATTACACACCCGGGCGCTGCCCTGACAAGGGAAAACGGGGCCCATGACGTTGCCGGTAGGACGACCTTCACGCCAGATTTCTTAGTGTGCTATGGCCGATCCCCGGGTGAGGGCTGATCCCGCGGCCGGTTCGGTGGCTGACTCGGCGCTCGACGTGCTCGCCGAGGTCGCGGCGTACCTCGCGACCGGCATCGACTCGGACGAGGCCAAGGCCGCCGTGGCCGGGGCGCTGAAGCGAGGCCTCAAGCTCGCCCAGTGCCGTCTTTGGATGCGGGGCTCCGGCGGCGCCTCCTTGCGCCCGATTTGCGCGCCGGGGGAGGCCGAGCCATCCGGCGAGGATGCCGAACGGGTCCGCCGCTGGCTGGATCGGAATGAGCCGAAAGACGGAGTCCCGGGCGCCATCCTGGTTCCTCTCACCTACGAAGGGTCCACCTTGGGGCTGCTCGAGGCGGTTCCGTCCGGCCAGACCACGCCGGTCGTGGCGCAGCGCGTGAGCGAAGTGCTGGGCAACACGCTGTCGCCGTTGCTGGCGTCGGCGGCGCTGTCTGAGGACCTGGCCGGCGAGGTGGCCCTGCGCACCAGGGAAATCGATGCCCAGCGCCGCTTCACCGCGCAGATCATCGACTCGCTGCCGGTGGGCCTCTACGTGATCGACCGCCAGTACCGCATTCAGGCCTGGAACCGCAAGCGGGAGACGGGCACGCAGGGCGTGGTCCGGGACGAAGTGCTGGGCCGGGCGGTCTTCGAGGTGCTCTATCGCCAGCCGCGCGAGCTGTTGCGCCACGAATTCGACCGGGTGTTCGAGACCGGCAAGATGGAGCAGCTCGAGGTCGAGTCCACCGCCACGGGCGAGACCCGATACTACCGCCTCACCAAGATCCCGATGCGGTTGGACGGGGACGAGGTCAGCCACGTCATCACCATCGGCGAGGACGTCACCGAGTGGAAGTCGGTCCAGCAGCAGATCGCGCAGACCGACAAGCTGGCGGCCGTGGGTCAGCTGGCCGCGGGGGTGATGCACGAGATCAACAACCCGCTGGCCACCCTCACCGCGTGCCTCGAGGCCCTGGCGTCGCGGAGCTACGCGCTCCCGGGCACCGCGCGGCCGTCGTTCGAGGAGTACTACCGGATCATGGAGTCGGAGCTGTCGCGGTGTAAGCGGATCGTGGACGGGTTGCTGGACTTCTCCCGCCCCAAAGCCCGTTACAAGAAACCGGTGCCCATTAACCAGATCGTGGAAGATGCCTTGTTCCTGGTGAAGCACCACGATCGGTTCAAGCGCATTGAATTAGTCCGCCGTCTGGCCGACGGCTTGCCGCCGGTGGAGGCCAACGCCGAGCAGCTGATCCAGGCGTTCCTCGCGATCATGCTGAACGCCATCGACGCGATGGAAGGGGAGGGCATCCTGACGGTGGCCACCGGCCTGAGCCCGGAGCGGGTGGATGAGGTGTTGGTGGACTTCTCCGACACCGGCCCCGGCATTCCGCGCGAGCACCTGTCCAAGATCTTCGAGCCGTTCTTCACCACCAAGGCGCCCGGGCGCGGGACCGGGCTGGGCCTGTCCATTTGCTACGGCATCGTGGCCGAGCACCGGGGGCACCTCCAGGTGGACTCGCAGTTGGACCGTGGCACCACCTTCCGGGTGCTGCTGCCGGCCGCCGGGAGGGGCGGGGACGGCGCGTGAAAGTCCTGGTGGTCGAGGATGACCGGACCGTGGGCCAGCTGGTGCGGCACGGGCTGGAAGAACAGCGGATGCAGGTGGATCTGGTGGCCGACGGCCGTGAGGCGCTGACCGCGGCGTCCCAGGCGCCCTACGATGTGATCGTGCTGGACCTGCGGTTGCCGGGGCTCCCTGGGGTCGAGGTGCTGCGGACCCTGCGAGATCGCGGCGTGGCGACCCCGGTGCTGGTGCTCACCGCGCAGGATGCGTTGGACTCCAAGGTCCAGGCGCTCCGCATCGGGGCGGACGATTACGTCACCAAGCCCTTCGCCTTCGAGGAACTGTTGGCGCGAGTCGAGGCCCTGGGACGCCGCCCCCAGGCGATCGCTTCCCCGGTCCTCCGGGTGGTGGATCTCACCATCGACACCGGCGCTCGAGAAGTGCGCCGGGGCGGCACGGCCGTCGAGCTCACGCCCAAGGAATACGCGGTGCTGGAGTACCTGGCCCGGAATCGGGATCGGGTGCTGTCCCGCACGCTGATCACGGAATACGCCTGGGGCTATCACTTCGATCCCGGCACCAACATCGTGGACGTGGTGATCAACCGGCTCCGGAAGAAAGTGGACCACGGCCATGCCAAGAAGCTGATCCACACGGTGCGGGGCGTGGGCTACGTGCTGAAGAGCTAGCATGAGCACCATTCGCGGCCGACTGGTGGTCTTCTATGCCGCGGCCCTGGTGGCGACCATCACGGTCTTCGCCGGGACCGTGTATCTGCTTCAGCGATCCGAGAACTTCGCCGAGCTGGATGCCCGTGCCCGCCTCGAGGCCGACCTCATCGCGGAGCTGCTCACCGGGGCGGCGCGGGGACCGGACTCGGTCGTGGTGCTGGACCCCGAAACGCGGCGCCCGGTTCTCAGACCGCGAATCGCCTCCGTGCTTCAGGTGCTCCAGGACTACGTCATGGTGCTCGGGCCCGACAGCCAGGTGCTCTTCTTGTCGGATGACGCCGCCGCCTTGCCGTACGAGACGCTGCTGCGGCTGGTGCGCCTGGCGGGCCAGCCGTCGCCGGAGGACCGCGTCGGGCTGACCAACCTGGGTGCCCCGGCCGGGGAAGTTCGCTACCTGGTTCGCGCCATCACCGGCGCCGGCCCCGAGGTCTCGCAAGTGGTGTCCGGCGCCTCCACCGCGGGGCTGGTGCTCGGGCCCCAGCGGCTGCTCAGCGCCATGCTGCTCACCGCCCCGTTGATCATCGGGCTATCCATCCTCATCGGGCACTTCCTGGTGGGCCGGACCCTCCAGCCCGTGGATGCGATCGTGGAAGAGGTGGCGGCCATCACCGATGGCCGGAGCCTGCACCGCCGCCTCATCGAGCCCCGCTCGCGCGACGAGCTGGCCCGGCTCAGCGACACGCTGAACGCCATGCTGGCGCGCCTGGAGCGGAGCTTCGCGAGCTTGCGCCGCTTCACCGCCGACGCCAGTCACGAGCTCAAGACGCCGCTCACCGTCCTGCGCTCGGGCATCGAGCGGGCCATCACCCACCCCAAGGCCCCGCCCGAGGTCATGGAGGTGCTCGAGGAGACGCTGGTGGAAGTGAACCGGATGGCCGAGCTGGTGGACGCCCTGCTCACGCTGGCCCGGGCCGACGAGGGCCGGGCGCCGCTCCACCTGGAGCCGGTGGAGCTCAAGGACGTGCTGAGCGAGGTCTCGGAAACCGCCGGCATCCTGGGCGAGCAGGCTCACGTGGCGGTGTCGGTGGCCGTCCCGGACCGCTCCATCACGCTCGCCGTGGATCCCAGCCGGATCCGGCAGCTGCTCATGAACTTGCTCACCAACGCCATCAAGTACACGCCGCGGGGCGGGGAAGTGGCGATCGACTGGGAGCAGGTCGATGGCAACGTGGTGCTCAATGTGCGCGACACCGGCGTGGGCATCGCGCCGGGCGATCTGCCCCACATCTTCGACCGGTTCTGGCGCGCGGACCAGGCGCGTCGCCGGAGCGGCGGCCGCCCCGGCGTGGGTCTGGGCCTGGCCATTTCCAAGTGGATCGTGGAAGCCCACGGGGGGACCATCGCGGTGCAGAGCCGGCCGGGCCGCGGGACCACCTTCACGGTGACGCTGCCAATGGGGACGGCGTAGCTCCGGTTTGCTGCTGCTTGCGCGGACCGGTGTCGGCGGATACTGTTGGCGCCGCCTTGAGACCGGGCGAGCGCCAACCAGCACCGACGGGCACAGGCGAGCGCCGACCAGCGGCGCTGGTCCGAGTTCGACCCTGCTCGACCGCGCTCGCCTGAATACCGTAACGTGACTGTCATCGTTTTGTCATGATTCGAACAGCCTCCTGCTAGGTGGGGCTAGTACCCGGCGGGTATGTTTATGCAGGGCAGTCAGGCGTGACGCAGAGACCACACGAGGTGGAGGGAAGCCGTGTTCGACACCTTGATCGTGTCTAGGCCGCAAAAGAAGGGGACCTTCAAGCAGAGGCTTGGGGGCTCGACCTTCTCCGTCGTGACCCACGTGGTCTTGATCTGGCTCGCCATCCAGGCCACGATCGGCGCCGGTTTCGAGAACGCCGGCTCCACCATCGACACCACCATGGTGTACATCGAGGAGAAGCAGGAAGAGCAGCCGCCGGAGCCCGAGGCCCCGCCCCCCCCGCCCAAAGGGTTCCAGACGCTGCTGGCGCCCGTCAGTATTCCGACCTCGATTCCGCCCATCAACCTGAACGAGACGTTTGATCCGCGGAATTTCAGCGGCGTCGGCGTCGAGCTGGGCATCGCGAAGGGCGTGGACACGGGCCCGTTGGATCTCACCCAGGTGTTCATCGAGGCGGTGGTGGACGAGCCGCCGGAGCGGATCGCGTTCCCGCAGCCGGAGTATCCCCGGATGCTGCTGGAAGCACGGATCGAGGGTCAGGTGGTGCTGGAAGCCGTCATCGACACCGCGGGCCACGCCGAGCCGCCGTCCATCAAGGTGATCAGCTCCACCAACCGGGCCTTCGAGGCCCCGGCCAAGGACGCCCTGCGCAAGGCGCTGTTCCGGCCGGGTCGGGTGCGCGGGCAGCCGGTGCGCGTGCTGGTGCACCTGCCGCTCCGGTTCGTGATCCCGAAGTGACCGGTGTGACGAATAGGTGAACCGAGGATTTGCACGGGTAGTCCCTAGAACCACTCATTTGCACGGAACGGAGGCTTTGCTGCAATGAACGTCTCGCTACTGGCACTGTGGAATGACGCCGGCGGCTTCGCCAGGGGCATCATCGTGATCCTGGCGTTCATGTCGGTCATGTCCATCGGCGTCGCGATCGCCAAGTGGTGGCGGCTGCGCAAGAGCACGCGCGAGACCGCGAAGTTCGCCCCGGAGTTCGGCCGGTTCCTCCAGGAGAATC
>JACPAP010000165.1 GCA_016180765.1 Gemmatimonadota bacterium | reverse complement strand
CGGCAATAGAGACGTGCGAGCGGTGTACTTGGGTATGGTCCAGTGGATGGTTGAGAAGTCGAACGCCAGCTGGTTGTTGGTGAAGGCGCCGACCCGCGAGTCCGTGGTCCCGGAATTCTGGGTGTGCACGCCGTTCGCATCCACGGTCAGCCCTCGGAATGCCGGTGACACCGAGCCGTGCCGATTGAAGCCTGTCGCCGTGGACACCAGGTACTCGAAGACGTAGTTCCAGCGGCGCTGCCGGTTGGTGTCCCGCGTCACGTTCTTCACGTACCCTGCGGGAACCGCCGAGGCGTCGGCCAAGGCCCCCGCCCAGTTCGCCAAGCCGATGCGCGCTCTCGCCCGGCCCACCCGCGCCAGGTTCTGGAGGTCCGCGTTACTTACCTGGCCGGCCAGGGTGAGGGCCTCGGTGAACCACTGCTCCGCCACGGTCAACACCTCGGCCTTGGTCATGAGGGGACCGCCGTCCATGGTGACCTCGCAGAACCCCTCGCCCAGGGCCACCACGGCGAACCCGCCCCACGCCCGGACCGTTGCCTGAAGCCTGGTCTTGAGCGTGTCCGGCACCTTTGCCGCGTCGAACCGGCCCAGACGCTCGAACACGTCCCTGGCCTGATAGCGGGCGGTCTGGAGCGGCGTGTACAGGCCGTAGTTGCCGTCGCACGTCCCCTTGCCCAGCAACCCGTCGTTGTCCCGGATCTTTCGCTGACCCCAGTTGCGCATGTTGAGATTGCCGGACGCGGGAATCCATTCGTCCGAGATGTGCGACGCGCCCGCGGAGTAGGTGTTCCACGCGCACTCCGCGTCCGCGACCGCGCCATTGACCAGCACCCGCGCCAGGTCGGCGTCCTCGAGTGCCGCCTCGGCCACGCGGCCGGGGAGGTCCACGTCGAGGATTCCGCTCCAGTCACACGCGGTCGTGATGCCCGCCGCCAACAGCACGCTCCAGGCAAGAGCCCTCCGACCATTGGCCGGGCTAACTGTAGGATGCATCCACATGGTTGTCTCCTGTCACGCCCGGTGACGGCTCAGTAGGTAATCCGCACGGTCGCGGCGAGTTTCTTGAGCTGGGGCCACCCTTCCTGGTTGTAAGCCGAGAGGCCCTGGGTGGTGCCGGTGTTGGCCGACCACCGCACCTCGGGGTCCATCTGCCGGTGTCCGAAGCTTTCCCGCTGCCCCACCCACAGGGTGGCCACGTTCTCGAAGGCGGCCGTCACCGATACGCCGGCTGCCCGGATGCTCGAGGCCCAGCTGCGCGGGAGACGGTAGTTAACCGACAAGGTGCGGAGCTTCGCGAAACTGCCGTCAATGATCCCAGGCTGCCAGATTTGCCCGGTGGCCTCGTAGCCCAGCAGAATGGGATCGTCCCGTTCGAGGATCTCCCGGGAATTCAAGAAGAACCGGTGCACCGCGGCGATGTCGCCGCTGACGAGCTGGTGCCCGCCCACATAGTCCACCAGCCCATAGAGCTGCAGCTTGCCGAACAGCGTCAGCGTCGCGCTCGCGCTGCCTTCGCGCGACGGGATGGGCTGACCCCAGTATACGAGAGGGGCCGAGGCGCAGGCGACCGGCGTTCCCCCGCCCTTCGAGAAGCTGGTGCCCGGGACCACGTCCCCGCCTTCGCACATCACGTTGGTGGCCACCGGCCGGGCCCCCGAGTTGTCGATGGTCGCCGACACGACGCGCCGGAAGAAGATCCCGGCCACGGGGAACCCCGGAACGTGGAATTGGCCGATCGTGGCGTCCTGGGTGAGCGACGCCAGGTCGCCGATGTCCACCACCTCGTTCTGGTTTCTCGAGAAGGAGAGGTTGAGGTCCAGATCGACGTTACTCGACTGTAACACCCCGGCTCGGAGGGTGATCTCGAAGCCCTGGTTGCTCACCTCGCCGAGGTTCTTGAACTGGTTGCCCGGGAACCCGAGCGAGGGTATCGCGGGCACGGACACGATGGCATCCTGGGTCCGCTGGTCGAAGTAGGTGAAGCCCAACCCCACCCGCTCATTGAGGAGACCGGCATCCAGCCCTAGCTCGAGCTCCCGTCCGACCTCGGGTTTCAGGCTGTCGTTCCCGATGGCCGACGGCGTCAGCGTCGGAACCCCGCCGGGCCCGACCGAGGCCTCGTAGGTGCGGAGCGCGGCGAACACGTCGGGCTGCTGCCCGGCCTTCCCCCAGGCCGCCCGGAGCTTGAGCGTGCTGAACAGGGGATTGTCGGCGAAGAAGGGCTCGTCGGTCACGACCCACGAGCCGCCGCAGCGCGCCGGTCAGGAAGATCCGGTCCTTCCAGGACACCTGCTCCTGCGCGTAGGCGCCGAGCGTCTTGTTCTCGATGATCTCCTCGGTCGCGGTCTGGATGGAACCAGAGCTCAATGTCTCCAGCGCTTTCACGGGGAGCACGTCGGCCCGGGCGCTGGCATCCTCACGAGCCTTGCGGTAGAACTGCACGCCCGCGGACGTCGCGAGGCTGAGATTGGCGATCGGCTCGACGGTCCCCGTCGCGCCGTAATCCAGGTTCACGAAGGTGCTCCGGACGTGCCAGACCTCGCGTCGCCCGGAGGGGAGGATGCTGCCGATGCGCCCGCTGGCGCGCCACAGGTTTGACGTCTTCGTCATCCCAAAGTCGCCGCCCACGGTGAGGCGGTGGTTCAGCCAGGGCCAGGGATCGTGCTTGGCCGCCACGCTGAAGATGGTCCGATCGAGGTTCTCGAAGCCTTCCACGTCCTCTTCGTAGATCTCCGGCAGATAGGCGATGTAGCCGCGGAACGGGCCGTCGATGGCATTGGGGAAGCCGCTTCCCCGCTCGCAGCCCGGCGCGGGGCACGACCAGATGATGGCGGTGCTCAGGGGCTGCTGGGTCGAGCCGGATTGGGCCCGGCTTCGAATGCCGCCCAGGGAGAAGTCCACCGTGAGATCTTCGGTCGGGACGTAGGTCAGGTTGGCCCGGCCGCTCAACTTGTTCTTCCAGTTGTAGGGCACCGCGCCCTCGTCGCGATCCCAGTCCGCCGAGAAGTAGTACTGCACCGCCTCGGACCCGCCGCGCATCTCCGAGCCGTAGGATTGCGCGTGCCCGGTGGTGAACCAGCTGCAGTTCCCGTACTCCAGGCAATCGTTCTCGAGCACGTTGAACTCGACGATCTCGCCCGCCGAGTTCTTGTAGTAGGTGGGCGGGAATAAGTGGAACGGGTCGGGGAGCCAGGCCGCACCCTGCCGGACCCGCAGGTTGACGGTGGGCCTCCCTTGCCGGCCCTTCTTGGTGATGATCTGGATCACCCCGTTCGACGCTTCCGTGCCGTAGAGCGTGGCGGCGGCCGGGCCCTTGATGATCTCGACGCTCTCGATCTCCTGGGGGTTGAGGTCGTTCATCCGCGAGGGCTTGTTGACCCCGCGGAACGCGACCCCCGGCTCGGCGTCCGAGTTGTTGACCCGCACGCCGTCCACGTACACCAGCGGCGTGGCCGCCTGGCTCAGGCTGCGCACCCCTCGGATGCGGGTGTTGCCCCCGGTGCCAATTTCGCCGCCGACGCTCATGAACCGCACGCCGGGCGCCTGCCCGCTGATCAGGCTGGTGAGGCTGGGAGCCGCCGCGAGCTCGGCCACGGTGGCGAGCTGCAGTTTGTCCACCGCATTACCGAGCGCGCGGGCCTGTTGCGCGCCCGGCGTCCCGGTGACGATGACCTCGTCCAGCGACACGGCGGCCGCGCTCATCGCGACCGTCACGTTGGTCGAGCCGGCCTGCATGGTGGCGGTCACCGGCTGGTAGCCGACCCGCGTGACCACCACGGTGACGTGCCCCGACGGCACCGTGAACCGGAACTGGCCCTGCTCGTCGGTGGTGGTGCGAACCCGAGTCCCCTGGATCGCCAGCACCGCGTTGTCCAGCGGCCGCCGGGTGGCCGCATCGGTCACCGTGCCGGACACGACTTGCTGGGCCCCCGCGCGCCCGGCCAGCGCGAACAGCAGGCCCGCAGCACCGGCAATCCGCCGCCAGGTGATCCGCCGATTCGCCCCCTCGGTCCACCCCTCTGTGACCTGGAATGGAAGCATAAGGCCCTCCTTAAAGTAAAGAATGACTCGAAGAGTGACTCGCCCAGGAGCATCGCCGTGTGGTACGCCGAAATGGATACCAATTTTGATACCAGTATACCGGCGGCTCCTGACGCCGCAAGTACCAACCGGGGGGGTCAGGCCACCCTGGCAAGAGGCACTACCAACTCCCCCGCTCGCCGACGCTGTCAATGACGCGGCTCAGACGCACCGCGGCATTCCGCCAATTGGTCTGCACCGCGCGCTGAGCACGGTCGGCGTCCCCCGCGCCGATCGCTTCGACGATGGCCGCGTGCTCTTGCACAGACGTGGCGATCTCATCAACCAGGGCGCTCACGTAGACGCGGGCGTAGCGCTCTGCCTGGGGTTTGATCGCGTCGTGCCAGGTGAGCAGCCGCGTTCGGGCGGCGGCCTCGACGTAGGTGCGGTGAAAGGTCTCGTCGAGTCGGTACCACAGGTTGCCGTCGGGACGAGCCTTCTCGCCTTCGCGTCGGATGTCGCCGTTGACGGCGGTGAGCTCGGCAACCAGGCGCCCCCGCTCGCGGCCCTCGAGCTGCGCGGCATACCGCCCCGCGAGACCCTCGACCTCGCCGACGAGGTCGAAGAGGTCGGCCGCGTCGCTGGCCGTGAGCGGCGCGATCATCAGGCGGGCCCGCCGCCCGTCACCTAACTCGACCACGTACCCCTCCCGCTGTAGTCGGAGCAGCGCGGCGCGGATCGGCGTACGGCTGACCTGGAGGTGGGCCGCAACGTCGGCCTCGATGATTCGGCTACCGGGGGCCAACCTCCCTCGTACAATCAGGTCCCGGAGGATGCGATACGCCTCGGTGACTCGGTTCAGGGCTGGTTCGCGCCCCAGCGTTGAGAGTGTCGTATCCATTATCGTGTGCTCCACGCCCAGAGCCCCATACTGCCCGGGCAGATTGCTCAGTGCTGACCTACTACGTATACCAAATCGAATGCCGAAGGGCTAGGGGTGGTGCGCAGTGCCCCGCACGGGGCCCAGTGGGGGGGCGGTCAAGGGAGGCGGCGCCGGTGCGGGTCTACCTCGGGGGGCGCCATCGGTGACGTTTATCAGGGTGGCGTTTCGCGTTGATACACCAGCTCCCCGTTCACGTACACCCCTTCCACCCAGGTCTTCACGCTGAGCGGATGCCCGTCCAGGATGATCACGTCCGCGTCTTTGCCGGGCGCCAGGCTGCCGACCCGGTCCCCGACGCCTAACATCTCGGCGGGGTTCAGGGTGACGGATTTGAGGATGTCGTGGTCCGACATACCGTACCCGCCCGCAATGGCGGCATCGATCAGGAGCCATTTCCCGGTCCCCGCCGGCGCCAGCGTGCCGAACGTTCGACTGAAGCTCGCCGTGGTCCTCCGGTCCCTGCTTCCGTTGCGACCCCGGAAACGGCTGCTTATCATGAATGGGCTCATGAACTCAGGGACTGAGCATCATGAAGCGTAGACGGCTTGGTCGGGTCTCCGAGGCGACGCCGGTGCAGGTGTACCTCCGAGCAGCTGACCGCGAGCGTCTCGAGCGGCTGGCAGAGCGGTTGGGGCTCACGCTGTCGGACGTGCTGCGGCAAGGAATCGACGCGCTAGAGCGCCAGGTGACCAGCCCCGCCTATCACCCGCTGCTGAGCATCATCGGGATCGCAGGTGAGGCAGGCCGGGACGATAGCGACCTCGGCTACAGTGTGGCCCGCGAGCATGACCGCTTCCTCGCCGAGGTGGCGGAAGCGGAGAGGGCCAAGTGCCGCAAGGAACGCCAGCGGAAGCGGCGCCGTGGCCGCTGAGGTGTTCGTGGACGCCGGCGTCTGGTCCGCGGCGGCGAATCCCAAGGACCGGGACCACCAGGCGAGCGCGGGCGCGATGCGGGAAGCGGCGGCCGAGGGTCTCCGGCCAGTCACCACCAACCTGGTCGTTGCCGAAGCTCATGCGTTGCTGGTGCACCGGGTGCACCGCACCGCGGCGCTCGCTTTCCTGCGACGAGTCCGGGCGGCCCCACTGGTGCTGGTGACGAGCACGCCCGAACGCGAAGACCGCGCCATTCGGGAGTGGATCGAGCGCTATGACGATCAGGCCTTCTCGCTCACGGACGCCGTGAGCTTCACGGTCATGAAGGAGCGGGGCATTCAGGACGCGCTGGCGCTCGACCGGCACTTCGGGGTGGCCGGTTTCCGGATACGGCCGGGACCCTAGGGCGCGGGACCGCGCCATTGCGCTCCCATCCCATCCGATCTATCTATTGCGGTGTTCACGCCCGCAACCATCACTCAACCAAGGAGGTGATCCATTGCCTAGTCACAGTCCCAAGCGCGACCTGGTACGGGCAAGCGATCGCCTGATCGGTGGCTGATCCAGGACCGAACCGCGATCTGCGCCTCTGATCGAACGCCTTCGGGCGGTCGTATCTGGTTCGCGCGGGTCTGAAGCCCCTCGCTGAACGTTCGGTGTCGGCGGGGGGCTTCGTGTATCCACCGCGGTACTCGACGCGGCGTGAGTTGCTTTGCGAAAGCCGGTGTGCCATTTTGCCCCCACCCCGAGCCAGATGGTCGTCTCGCCGCGCTGTGGCACTCGGGCCGCGCCTGGTGCGGCAGCGGGACTCTGGAGGCAACCATACCCGACGAGGTCCAGCACCCCGAGGCTGCCGCGCACGCCGACCGGGGGTTCCGCATCCTAGCCGGGGTTCTGGACGATGCCGCCCGCCAGGAGGTGGAGGGCGTGCTGTTCGACCAGGTGACCCAGCTGCCCACGCTGCAGCTCCTGCTCACGCGCATCCGCTCCACCCTGGAGAGTCGCCACCAGGTCGGTCTCATCGCGCTGCTCATCAATCCGTCGGTCCGGCTGGAAGAGCTGTTCGGGTGGGCGACCTACGAGCAGGTGGTCCGCACCGTCTCGGCGGCCCTGCAGGAGATCAAGGCGGAGTCGCTTCGGCGAGATGATACCATGGCCGAGCTCTCGATGAGCGGGAACAGCTTCGTGTTCGTGCTGTCGCCTCCGCGCTACCAGGCCTCGGTGTTGTACGATGATCTGGCGCGGTTGCGGGACCGGATCGACCAACAGCTGCGGGTCCGTCTCAAGGCCGAGTTCCCCCCCGAGGTGGTCGCCAAGTTCACCAGTTCCGTTGGGTGCAGCATCGTCAACCGGGAACCGGACGTGCCGTTCCAACGGCTGGTCCTGCGAGCCTTGGACGAGGCATACGGCGATGCGTTTCGGCAGCGGGACCGGGAGCTCGCCGAGCGGGTGGCCAAGCTCACCCGGGTCACCGAGGAGGGCGAATTGCGCACCGTCTACCAGCCCATCGCCGACATCCGGGACGGCGCCGTGCTGGGCTACGAGGCCTGCACCCGGGGTCCGCCGGGCGAGCTGCAGGACCCCAGCTATCTGTTCAAGCTGGCCTACGAAGCCCAGCTCCTCTGGAAGCTGGAGCGCGTCTGCCGCGAGTTGGCGCTGGAGCGTGCGGTCGGGCTGCCGGAGGGATGTCTGCTGTTTCTGAACACCGACCCGGACACGATCTTCGATCCGGAGCTCACCCGCTCCCCGGCGTTGCGCTCCCTCGCCGGGCGGGTGGTGCTGGAAATCACCGAACGCGCCGCCATCAGCGACTACGCCCTGTTTCGGCGGGCCGTGGAGGTGATCCGCAGCCTCGGGCTGCGGTTCGCCATCGACGATGTGGGGTCCGCCTACTCGGGTCTGCGGCTGATCGCGGAGATCCGGCCGGATTTCGTCAAGCTGGACATGGCGCTGGCGCACAACCTCCCCGAGAGCGTGGTCCAGCGGGACATGGTGCGGACGGTGGCCCAGATCGCCGAGAGCCTCAACGCGCCGCTGATCATTGAAGGGGTCGAGCGGCGGGAGCAGTTGGACGCCCTGCAGGAATTGGGGATTCGCTTCGCGCAGGGTTTCCTCATCGGGCTGCCCCAACCCGGGATGGTGCCGGTGGATTTCGCCCGGCTGGGCTGGTCGAAGACGGCGCCCCTTCGTCGGTGATGGGCTTCCCTCCGCGCGATCGACCTGGCCCCTAGCTTCCGGCCAGGCGCTGAATCACGGCGGCGAGGCCGCCCACCACCCGCGCCATCCGGTCGAAGTCCAGCCGGTCGGCGGTATCGCCCGGCTGGTGATAGTTGGGATTCCGGAACGGCGCGGTGTCGGTGATCATGATCGCCCGGTAGCCATGGAGCCAGAAGGACTGGTGATCCGACCAGGAGACGCCCGGGATCCAGGCTGGGACGGCGGCTCCCTGGGAGGGGAAGGGAACGGCCTGGCGGAACGCGGCGATGGCGTCGCGCATCAAGCGGCGGGAGCCGAGGTTGCCCACGAAGGCGATGAAGTCGCCGCGGTCGGGATAGAAGAGATTGAACGGGAACGGGTAGCGCTGGCTCTTGGGCGCGGTGGAGTAGTAGCCGATGCTCTCGAGCGAGATCATCGCGGGGATGCGGTCACCCCGAGCGGCGGCGCGGGCGGCGTAGACCCAGCTCCCCATCTGTTCGGTCGCGAAGAAGGGGGGCTCCTCGTTCGGGAAGCACACGAATCGGATGGTGCGAGCCGGCCGGGCGCCCGCGAACTGCCGCGCCAGCTCCAGCAGCGCGGCCGTGCCTGAGGCGTTATCGTCGGCGCCCGGCGTGCCTTCGGCCGTGTCGTAGTGCGCCCCCACGACGATGCTCTCCTCGGCGCTCGTGCCGGGCACGGTGACCTCGAGGTTGTAATACCAGTGGGGTCCGACCCGGAACGCCAAGGTGTCCACCGGATATCCCGCCTCGGCGAGCGCTCCGGCCAGGTACGCGGAGGCGCGGAGCAGGGCCTGGTATGCTCCCTGGTTGCGCTCCCCGATGCTGTCGGACAGCACCCGCACGTGCCGTTCCAGGGCGTCCCGCACCGCCTGGTCCTGCTCGGTGAGCGGCGGTAGCGGCCCGGCATAGGCGTGGCCGGGTGTTCGGATGACGAAGGTCCACATGAATAGAAGGAGGTAGACGGGCGTGCCGCCCAGCACAAGCCAGCGTTCCCGCCCGGGCCAGGTTTGCATCAGCGCGCGGAGCATGATCCAGAGGGGGAACCCCACATCCAGGGCGCCGGTAAACGCGATGGGCGGCACGGTGTGGCACCTGGTGGCCGACCAGCGTGATCGCGATGAGGGCCGCCCAGATCTTGGCCGCTTTCCACGTGGGGTGGGTCCGTGATCGGAGGGCGGCTCCTTGGATGGCGACCACGGTCGCGACGTACAGCGCCAAAAACAGCGCGGTCCAGAACAGGAGCCCGTGCAGTCGCAACATGATCTCCCAGTAGCGGAAGAACGCCGTCAGGGCGATGGCCCAGGCGAAGGTGATGGCGAGGCGCAGCACGGTGTCGTGACGCACGGGTGGCAAAGCTAGGGATGCCGGGGAAGGCGGGCTAGAATGCGGGGGGGCGGGGGATTAGCTTGACGGCAGGTTCTCGGGACGTAGCGCAGCCCGGTAGCGCACCTGAATGGGGTTCAGGGGGTCGCGGGTTCAAATCCCGCCGTCCCGACTGAGTAAGCGACACCGCAGCAAGCAGTTATGGAGAACCGCCTCGGCACTCGCCGGGGCGGTTTTCGTTAGGGTAATCACGAGGTAATCACGGCTGAGGGGGGAAGAGCTACGAAGGCCTCCTATCTCAGGCGCAGCCGCTCGCCTCGACCGCGGTGATTCCCGCGGCCAAGCGGAATGACGTGCGCCGCGGGCTGAGCCTCGCCCAAGACGGCATACTGTGACATCTTCGCCAACCACGGATGCGCCACGAATGGAGGCGGTCATGTCGCCGCCAAGGTCCGCGTTCACGCCCCTCCAAGGCCAGTACTTGTCGTTCATTGCCACGTATGAACGACTCCACGGCCGCGCGCCTGCGGAGGTCGACTTGCAGCGGTACTTCGGCGTGACACCCCCGAGCGTCCACCAAATGATCCTCACGTTGGAGCGACGTGGCCTGATCACCCGGGTTCCGGGAGCGCCAAGGTCCATGAAGCTGCGGGTCTCGACAACGG
>JACPAP010000164.1 GCA_016180765.1 Gemmatimonadota bacterium | reverse complement strand
CCGCACCGCGGCCTCGATCATCTCCGCGCACTGCTCGTAGCTGAACGGCTCGCTGTTCAGGATGAGGTGGTAGTTGGCAGGGTCATCCCAGCGGCGCCCGTAGTGGGTCTTCACGTACTGCCGACGGCCTTCGTCGATCTCGTTGGTGGCGCGCTCGGCCTCTTTCCGGTCCACCTTGAGGCGCTCCATGGCGCGCTGCACGCGCACCTCCAGCGGCGCCACGACGTAGACGTGCAGCGTGCCCTCGCGCTGGCCCAGGTACGCCTGGGCGCCGCGCCCCACCAGGATCACGCGATCGTGCCGCACCGCTTCTGCAATCACCCGCTCGGTGACGCGGACGATCTCTTCTTCCGGCGGCGCCGCCACCGGTGTTTCCGCCGTCGCGGTCATGAACAGCTCCGGTGACGACCCCGCGAGCGTACGCGCCAGCCGCTCCATGAATCCCGTGACCCGCTCCTCGCGCTGCTCCACCTCCTCCCGCGGCAGGCCGGCGAGCTGTGCTACCCGGTCCACGAACTCGTTGTCTATCAGCTCCCAGCCCAGTCGCGTCGCAGTGAGCTGTGCGATCTGCGAGCCGCCGGAAGCGTATTGGCGTGAAACCGTGATCACGGGCATGGGCGGCCTGGACTCCTAGCAGAGGCTTTCACCACCGTGCGTTTCACCGCAGAGGGCGCCGAGGTGAACTGAGAGAGCGCAGAGACGGGATTGGATCGGGTCTTTACACAAGGACAACCTCTGCGATCTCTCCTTTCCATCTCTGCGTTCTCTGCGGTGATCAGTTCCAAACGGGGGCGCGGTCAGGTAAACAGATTCGGCCCCGCACCTGGAACTCCCTTTCCAAAGGGCGGGCCTTTGTCCGGTCGGGCGCGGACGTAGCCCAGCTCCTCGCTTCGCGAAATCCGCTTGTGTGCCACCAACCCCTCGAGTACCAGCTCGCAGGCGGATACCACCGTGGCCGCGTCCTTGCCGGGCGCCAGGCCCACCCGCTCCACCAGCTCGATCAGCCCGGGCACCACCGCGAACCCCTTCCGGCACGCGTCGGAGTGTTCCTGCGGCGACACCTTGAGCGCCCCACCCTCGTCGAACCATTGCACGATCGCGTCGCAGTCCGCCCCGCCCAGGCGGTCTTCGAACGTCTTGCCCGCCGCGCGGCGCACCAGCTCCTTGGCGATGGTCTCGGCACCCTGCAGCTCGCCCTCGTACTCCAACTCGATCTTGCCGGTGATGGACGGGAGCGCCGCGTAGACGTCGGACACCCGCGGGACGGCCCGGTCCTCCCGGGCGAGAATGGCGCGCTGCTCGGCGTTCGAGGTGACGGATTCCAGCACCGTGATGGGCAGCCGCTGGCTCACGCCCGAGCGCCGGTCCACCCGTTTGTCCGCCCGCGCCGCGAAGGCGATCTCCTCCACCAGCTGGCGGATGAAGTCCGGGAGGTCGATCGCGCGGCCCGGCCGCTCGGTCCAGGCTTCCTGCTTGGTGATCTCGACCCCGTGGTCGATGCTGAGCGGGTAGTGGGTCATGACCTCCGACCCGATGCGATCTTTGAGCGGCGTGATGATCTTCCCCCGCGCGGTGTAGTCCTCGGGATTGGCCGAGAAGACCAGGAGCACGTCCAGCGCCAGGCGGATGGGGTAGCCTTTGATCTGGACGTCCCCCTCCTGCATGATGTTGAACAGCCCCACCTGGATCTTCCCCGCGAGGTCCGGCAGCTCGTTGATGGCGAAGATCCCCCGGTTGCTGCGCGGCAAGAGGCCATAGTGGATCGTGAGCTCGTCCGACAGCAGGTGACCGCCGCGCGCCGCCTTGATGGGATCCACGTCGCCGATGATGTCGGCCATGGTCACGTCGGGAGTGGCCAGCTTCTCGACGTAACGGCGGTCCCGGGGCACCCAGTCGATGGGGGCCGCGTCCCCGCACTCCTCCACCAGCTGCCGCCCGTGCTTGGAAATGGGGCGAAACGGGTTGTCGTTGATCTCGCTTCCCGCCAGGATCGGGACCTCGTGGTCCAGCAGCTCCACCAGACCGCGCAAAATGCGGCTCTTGGCCTGGCCCCGTAACCCCAGCAGGATGAAGTTATGCCGCGATAGCACCGCGTTGATCACCTGCGGGATCACCGTCTCGTCATACCCCTTGATACCGCGGAAGAGCTCGGCGCCGGCCTCCAGCATCGTGATCAGATTGTCCCGCATCTCATCTTTCACGGAGCGCAGGTGCCGCGTCGGGTCGCGCCAGGGCGATTGCTTCAGCTCGCCCAGCGTCCGTGGTTTCGTCGGCATCGATTGCATCATCCTCCCATCACGCTCCATCGTCTTCCATCCCCTCTATCCCTACTATCCCTACTATCCCTACTATAGCTCGCAGCGGTGGCGATAGTGGGGATAGTAGGGATAGTAGGGATAGTCGCAATAGCCAGCATATACCCCGCCACCAAAGCCCCGTTCAAGCCCTGGTCGCGAGGGTGACACCAAGCAAACGCACGGCGGCTACGCCGTGGGCCGGCAGCATCAGGCCGACCCCGTTCCGCATCACCATGGCCGGCGGTCCCAGATCGCGCTCGACCAGATCCACCTGCCGGGCGTCCTCGAAGCCGATCAACCCCGCTCCCAACGTCGCCACCCGCGAAAGCCCGCCCAACTCCTGGAGGTAGGCGATCACTCCGTCCCCGTCCGCTGCCGGTTGCAGACCCACGATGGCCACCCCCGGCTGGTCGAGGACCAGCAGCGATCCGAACGTGGGCAAGAGTGCTCCGCCGGTCCCCGGCACCGGGGCCGTGACCACCGGCTCGATGCCCCATCCGAAGCGCCAGGGGTCCTCGCGGAACCGGAAGGCGCCCGCCGGGCTCACGCCGATGCGGAACCGCGACTCGCCGGGCGGGCCGTAGCTCGTGAGCGCGCCGTCGTGGTCCACGCGCCCAAACGCGGCCTGTGGTACCGCCAACAACGCCGACCCCCGCTCGCCCGTCAACCGCAGCCAGCGCAGGTGGGCGCAGTCGCAAGGTGGCGCGCCCCGCTCCACGCCGGCTGGGATCTCCCACTCGACGCCCGCGGCGTGGAGCTCGAACCCGAAGCGGTACGCCACGGGCTCATCGCCTCCCAAGTCGGCGTGGTTCACGATGTCGATCCAGGGGAGCCGCTCGTACACGGTCACCACGGTCCGGATCCCCCCGCCCCACGGCGCCCGCCGCCGGGCTACGATCCGGGCCGCCACGCCGGGCAGGGCTTCACGCGTGGTCCATTCGAGTCGCGCACCCGGCACCGCGTTCAGACCGAGGCTCTCGCTGGCCCACTCCCTGCTGTCCGCCGGCTGTGCCAGCGATCGTATCGCGCCGGTGTCCGGGTCGAGCGCCAGGCGAAACTGTCCCGTCTGGATGGCGTGCGGGAACCCATCCTCCGCCATCGCCCTCCATTGCCCTCCATCCCCCGTACCGCGCGGGAAATAGGCGTACCCCAGCGGCGGAATATCCGTGGCCACCCGCTCCGACCCGTCGGCCATGCGCACCAGTTCGGTGCGCGCATACGACGTCGGGTTGAACACCAGGGTACCAGGCACGGGCATCGCCAGCTGGTTTGCGACCCTCTCCAGGCCCGTCCCCGTGCCGGGCACCAGGGGTGCGAGGCACGCGATCATCGCGTCCGCGCGCCGGCTGCTCTCGGCGGCGCGGCGCTGCGCGTGGTCCATGGTCTCGGCGAGTGAAGGAACGGGACGCCCGGCAGGTGACTGGGGCGCCCAGAGGGAGATGCCGCCGGCGTAGCTCCGCGGCGCCGCGCGGAGAAAGGCCGGCGGATCACCCACCACGATGCGCGGGTAGGCGAAGCGTACGTTCCAGTCGCGCACTCCTGCCGCGGCCCGGGCGAGGTCTTCAGTCTCCGTTCCGACCACCAGGGCGGTTCGCTCCGGCGCTCCCTCGCTGCCCGCTCCACCCTCTACGGGCAAGTCGGCAAGCAGTCGCTCCACCGAGCGCACCATCCGGTAGCCGCCCTCCCGAAACCCGAGCCGTTCCGGGGCGGCGCCCGCCGGCACGGCGACCACCAGCAGCCGCGATCCCTGCGGACCGGGCAGCCAGTGGAGCCCGCCGGCGGGAGCGTCCTTCAGCAGTATGGTCGTGACGCCGCTCGCCGCCAGCACCGCGGCGAGAGACGGCACCCGCAACTCGGCGTCGGTGATGGCCGCCGCCGGTCCCCGGGTCAGACCGGTGAGCGCGGCCACGCGCTCGCCGGGTTCCGCCAGCCGCAGGAACGGCAGGTCGCCGATCACGGTCGGCATGGAAGCGGGCACCGAATTGACCATCGCGCCGATGCCCTGGAGCGTAGCGGTCTCGACGGCCCGCGGGATGCGCTCGAGGGAGGCGAGGTGTTGCTGGAGATTCTCGGGATCCAGCAGCGTGACCCAGTGAATGGTCCACCGCGGCGCCGGCGTCAGCGCGTGCCATGTCGCCACCGGCCGCCGGAGCCCGGGAGCCTCGAGCTCGGTCCGAATGCGCGGCAGCGCCCCCAGCGGGAGCCACAGCTCTCCGTACAGCCGGCCGTCGCCCAGCGGGACGACGCCCGCCGTGCCGAGTTGCCGGCGGGCGCGATCGAACGCCCGCAGGCGCCCGGCGGGAGCGTCCAGATCGGACACGAAGAACCGGACCAGGCAGCGCTGGCCGTCCGGCTGGGCGAAGAACGGTGTCGCCTCTGCGGCCACCGTGACCACACCCAGCGCGTTGCCGAGCCGGGCGAAGGCAGCCGTCCCCGCAGAGGCGAGCAGAGAGAGGAACTGCCGACGATCGGGGTGCGGCATGGGGGCTGCTTAGCGGAACGCACCCATGACGCCGCGCACCCCCAGCACGGCGCACAGCAGGACCACGGCGATCCCGGCCAGGTTCGCCGCCCAGCCGTTCACATCGTTGCCGAGCCGCCGGCGGTCGTTCATCACACCCACGAGAAACAACGCGACCACGGGGAGCAAGAGGCCGTTGGCGACCTGCGCGAAGAGGATCAGCGGCAGCGGTCGGGTGCCGCTGAGCGTGACCGCGGTGCCGATGGCCACCGTGCCGCCCCACACGGCCCGCGCCAGTCCCGAGCGCATGTTCCGCTCCCGGCCCATCGCGTCCATGGTGGCGTACGCCGCGGCGAGAGGCGCCGTGATGGCCGACGAAAGGCCCGCCGCCGCGAGGCCAATCGCGAAGGCGCGCCGGGCCCAGGGCCCGAGCAACGGGTCGAGCTGGGCTGCCATGTCCGTGGCCGACTGGACGTCGGCGCCGTTCAAGGCCGCCGCCGCCGTGACCACGATGGCGCCCGAGACGATGCCGCCCAACGCGATCGCCAGCCCCAGGTCCCAGCGAGCAGAGGCAAGGTCCTCCCGGCCCGGCCACTTTTCCAGCGCGGCGGCGGCGTGCAGAAACAGGTTGTAGGGCACGATGGTGGTGCCCACCAGCCCCAACGCCGTGAGGGTCCCGGCGCCCGGCGGCAGGGTGGGAACCACTGCCCCCCGCACCAGGCTGCCGAGCGAGGGGGCTACCAGGAAGGCGGTGGCGAGGAACACCAACCCCATGATCGCCACACAGCCGATGAGCGTGCGCTCCAGTACGCGGTAACGCCCGGTCCACAGCAGCAGGACCACCCCCACGGCCGACCCCAGCGCCCATTGGCGCCGGGTCAGCGCGCCGGTGGCTTCCAGACCCAAGCCGGCGCCGGTGAGGTTGCCGGCCTGATACGCCGCCACGCCGCTCACCACCGCGACGGCCGCCAGGCCGGCGAGGGTCGGGCCCAGCCAGCGCGGGCCGCCCACCGCGCGCAGCGCCTGCGCCAGGCCCGCGTGAGTGACCAGGCCCAGCCGGACGCTCATTTCCTGGAGGATGATGGTCGCCACGGTGGCGAACGCGAGCGCCCAGAGGAGCGTTACGCCGTAATGCGCGCCGGCCAGCGTGGCCGTGGTGACCGTCCCCGGCCCAATGAACGCGGCGGTGACGATCAACCCCGGCCCGAGCCTGAGCCGGCGCGTCATCCGTCGCGGCTGAACGGGAGCGGGACGATGCGGGCGGCAGTGCCCCAGGCGATCGCGGGCCGCGAGCGGTCCATCTCGCGCCGGACCTTGGCCAGGCCGATGAACCGCTCGATCGGCGGGGCCCAGACGGTGCTGGTGACCCAGCCGATGTCGCGCCCGTCCTGCGTGACCCCGGGGGCGGAGCCGAACTCCGGCGTGCCGCCGCCCCAGGAGACGCCGGCCAGCAGCCGGTTCGGATGGCCGCGGAAGTGCACCCGGGCCACGGTCTCCTGCCCGGTGTAGCACCCCTTGGTGTAGGAGACGCCGTCGATGTCGTCGTACCGCACTTCCTGGGGCAGCGTTTTCTGGTCGATCTCGGCGCCCAGCCGTGGCCAACCGGCGAGGATGCGGGCCAGGTCCAGACCCGCCGGGCCGACTTCCCGGCCCCCGGCGCTCGTCAGCAACTCCGCGAGCGCGACTTCGTGCTCGGTCTCCGCGTGCAGTTCGAGCCCAAAGGGGCCCGCCGCGCGCGGCCGCGCGGCGACCACGGCGACACCCGCCACCAGGTTCGCCGAGCTCTTGCCCGGCTCCGGCACGGTGAGCCCGACGCGCCCCGCCAGGTCCAGGGCCTGCGGGCCCACCAGCCGCCAGACGCCGGCCTCCGCGCGATCGGTGACCCGCGCCAGGCGCGGAGGCAGCGCCTTCCGGAACACCTCGTCCACCGCGGTCTTGCCGTCCGGCGGGACCACCAGGACCAGGCTGCCGCCCCGGCGAAGGGCCCACAGGTCGCTGAGGATCATCCCTTTGGTCGTCAGCACGGCGGCATAGACGTACGCCCCGTCGCCGGGCCGCTCCACATCGTTGGTGAGCAATCCCTGGAGGCAGGCCACCGCGCCCGGACCCGACACGTCAACCACGGCCCAGTCGGCGCGGGCGAACCCCGCTCCATCCATCACGGCGTCCGCGTCCACCTCGGCCAAACGGCCGCGGTCGAGCAGGAAGGGTTGCGACGTCGAGGACGGAGTCGTCACGGCCCGTAGTAGCCCGCGAGGGCGTATGACCGGTCG
>JACPAP010000163.1 GCA_016180765.1 Gemmatimonadota bacterium | reverse complement strand
CCCCAGCCCGCCCACCAACTGCGCCGCCAGGTCCGAGACGATGTCCCCGAACATGTTGGTCGTGACGATCACCTGGAACTGCTCCGGCCGCTTCACCATCTGCATGGAGAGCGCGTCGATGTAGAGATGGTCCCCGGCGATGCCTGGGAACCCCGCACCCACCTCCGCGAAGATCCGATCCCACAACCGGTGCGCGGGGATGGCGTTCGACTTGTTGGCCATGGTGACTTTGGTCTTGCCGTGCGAGCAGGCCCAATCGAACGCCGCCCGAATGATCCTGGTCACCTTAGGCGCGGTGTTGACCTCTTCCGCGATCTGCTCTTCCTTCGGCGTGCCCTCGTGCTTGCTCGAGCCGCGAGCCAGGTACAGGCCTTCGGTGTTCTCCCGGAAGATCACGAGGTCGATGTTGGGATCGCCCTTCAAGGGGCAGAGGTCGGGGTGCAGCAGCCGGGCCGGACGGAAATTGATGTAGAGGTCCAGGCGGAACCGCAGGCCCAGCAGGATGTCCCGGGCGTGCTGCTGATCCGGAATCCTGGGGTCGCCCAGCGCCCCCACCAGAATCGCATCCACGCCGTTCTTGAGGTGCCGGAAGGCGTGGTCCGGGAGCGTTTCTCCGGTCTTCAGGAAATGGTCCGCTCCGTAAGGCAGGCGCTCCCACTCGATGACCGCACCGCCGGATCGCGCCGCCCGCTCGATGGCCGGAATGGCGGCCTCCACCACTTCGGGGCCGATCCCGTCGCCGCCGATCACGGCGACCTTGAACGTCTTATGCTTGGTCACCGTCAGTCCCCACCCATCTTCCGCCCACACGTGACGCAATACAACCATCCGACCTCGAGCTCCGTACGGCACTCGGGGCACCGCACCCCTTTCAGGTTTCCGCCGCAGAAGGGGCAGTAAAAGAGCTGCCGCCCCTTCGGAAGCTCGGCGTCGCAATAGGGGCACGACTCCTCCATCGCCCCGCTTTCCTCTGCGGCGGCCCCTGCCGCCCCTGCTGCCTCTGCCGCCCCTCCGGCGGGGGTGGTGGTGGGTGGGGAGGGAGGCGCATACGCCGCCTCACCCGCCAGGACCGTTTGTGCGGCCTGCGGACTCAGGTACACCCGCGCCGCCGCAAACTCCCGGAATACCCCGGTCTCCGGATATGCCGCCCCGGCCTCGGCAGCCAGCGCCTGCTGTGCCTCGGCGGGCTCGACCCTGGCGTACCCCCGCTCGCCCGCCAGCAGGCGGAGCATCGCCGCCTCGTAGTCTTGCTGCGTGTCGAAGCGCAACGCCGACCGGTTCTGGCGGTACGGCACTAGCTCCTGGTACAGCTCGGTGATCGGTATGGGCTCGCGGACGCGATCGGTCCCAAGCGCGGCGACCGCGCGCACCACGTGGTGAAACAAGCGATCCAGCTCATCCATACGGAGAACGGAGAACGGAGAACGGCTGACGCCTCATCTCAGCGCCACTCCCTGTCCCACCGGTCGTACAGCACCGGCGTGACACCGGCGGAGGCGAGCAGCTCGATGCCGGACGGGTCCCGGTAGAGCCTTCGGTAGAACACGTGCGTCACGCTGGAGTTGATCATCAGTTTGGCGCACATCACGCAGGGGCTGCTGCTCACGAAGACCACCTTGTCACGCAGAGAGCCGGGCGCCTTCACCAGCGCGTTGACCTCCGAGTGAATGCACCCGCAGCTGCCGGGCACCGCGGAGTCGCAGCGGTTCGGGAGGCCCTTGGCGTTGCCGTTGTAGCCGATCGCCACCACGTTCTCGAGGTTCGCATCCGTAATGACGGTGCCCACTTGCAGGCGGGCGCAGGTGGAGCGTTTGGCCAGCTCCTCGGCCATCCGCATGTAGACCTCGTATAAAGGAATGCGCGAGTGGTCCGGCTCCGCTCCGTCCGGGAGCAGGTTCAGGCGGTGGGTGTTGGCGGGCACGCCGTCCTTGTACACGGTCATGGGGCAGCCTGGTGCCGGTTGGCCAGCTCCGCGAACGCCGCGTCGGGGTCGTAGTCGGGGTACTGGCCGCGCTCGCGCTTGGCGTGAAGCCATTCGAGGAACCCCGTAGGCACCGCCCCCTCCGACATCAGCTGCTTGCCCGCCGCGCGCATCGCGAGATCGTTGGCGTACTCGTTCTTGGGATCGCCGGCATGGCCACGCACCCAGATCCAGACGGGCTGGTGCCCCGCGCTCACGCGGACCAACGTCCGCCAGAGCTCCGGGTTCAGGATCTCCCCGGCCTTGCGCCGCCAACCGCGCCGCTCCCACGCGGGCACCCATTCCCGCATGCCCTTGATCAGATACTCGGAGTCCGACACGTACACCACGCGCAGCCGTTTGCCCTTGCGCGACAACAGCGCGAACACGGCGATGGCGCCCGCCAGCGCCATGCGATTGTTGGTCGTCGCCGGCGCGGAAATATACAAGTCTCGCCTCGCGATCCGGCCGCCGGAGCGGACCTCGATGAGTGCGCCGGCCCCGCCCGGGTTGCTTCCCTCCCGGCCGTTGCCCAGGCAGCTCTCGTCGGCGTGTACCACCGCGACCGGCAAGTCAGCCACCGGAACCAAGAACCTCCACGCGGCCGGCATCCGCGGTGTCTGAGCCGATCGGCATGATCCGCGGCCACCGCGATCAATAACCCTCCCGACGTCTGCGCGTCGTTGAGCCAGGTCCGATCCACCTCCGTGAGACGGGAGTCGTAGGTGGCGAACCGCGCGGCCGCCTCCAGATTACGCGTCGTCCCCCCCGGGATGGCGCCCTTCCCGATCAGGTCAGGCACGAGTTCGAATAGGGGCACGCGGTCGGCGACGAGGCGGGCCCCGACCCCGCTGGCCGCCAGCACGTTGTGCAGGTGCCCCAGCAGCCCGAAGCCCGTGACATCGGTGGCCGCGTGTACCGCGTTCCCCAGGTCGGCCATCGCGCGGGCCGCGCCGGCGTTGAGCGCGGTCATCGCGCGGATGGCGGCGGCCATGTCGGCCTCGCCGATCAACTCCATCTTGAGCGCGGTGCTCAGGATCCCCGTGCCGATGGGCTTGGTCAGCACCAGCCGATCGCCCACGCGCGCGCCGGCGTTGGTGATTACCTTGTCGGGCCGGACATCGCCCAGGGCGACCATGCCGAACTTGGGCTCAAGGTCGTCAATGGAATGACCGCCGAGAATCAGTGCGCCGGCCTGGGCGGTCACCTCGGCGGCCCCGCGCAGGGTCTCGCCCAGCAGCTCCAGCATCTCGGGGCTCCGGGGCCAGGCGACGAGGTTCAAGGCCAGGAGCGGGGTCCCGCCCATCGCGTACACGTCGCTGAAGGCGTTGGCCGCGGCGATGGCGCCAAAGTGATAGGCGTCGTCCACGATGGGCGTAAAGAAGTCCACCGTGGCCACCAGCGCGCGCGATGCCGACAGCCGGAACACGGCTGCGTCGTCGGCGCTCGCCGCGGCGACCACGACCCGGGGGTCGCTCACCTGCGGGACGTGGCGCAGGACCTGCGCCAGCTCGTCGGGGCCGAGCTTACAGGCTCAACCCGCCCCGTGAGACAGCGAGGTGAGCCGGATGCGCGGCTTCTGGTCGCGCGGGGCGTCGCTCATAACGCTCCTTTCCTGCTGATGAGGGGTGCATGCACGAAGTCTGGGTGCCTTTTCTCACGGCGTTCGCGTTGGGCGCCGGCCACGCGCTCGAGGTGGATCACATGGTCGCGGTGACCGCCTTCGTGGGCGGTCGCCCGCGGCTCGGCGCGGCCGTGGGGTTCGGCGCACGCTGGGCGTTGGGGCACTCGCTCGTGGTGGTGCTGGTGGGCGGCGCATTGGCGGTGATCGGGGTGCGCGTGCCCGCCGCCGCCCATGAGTGGGCCGAGTTGCTGGTGGGCATCAGCCTCGTGGCGCTGGGCGTCTGGGCCGCCAACGCCGCGCGCTGGCTCCACGTGCATCTGCCCCAGGATCATGCGGGCCATGCTCATCTGCACGCCCACCCGCCCGGCCCCTCCCCCCACGTCCATGAGCATCCCCCTCGCGCCGATCCGAACCGCCGCCACCGCCACCTTTCGACCGTGGTGGGAGCGGTGCACGGCCTGGCCGGAACGGTCCCGGTGGTCGCGCTGATCCCGGTGACCCTGATGGCCAGCAAGGCGGCGGCCATCGCCTACCTCGCGGTGTTCAGCGCCGGCACCATCCTGGCGATGAGCGCCTACGCGGCGCTCGCCGCGGTGGCCGTGCACCGGGTCGCCGCCTCCGCTCGCCTGGCGCGGGCCGCCGCGTTTGCCACGGCGGCGGCCAGCTTCCTGGTGGGCCTCTGGTGGATCGCCGTGGGTCTCACGACGCCGCACCGGTGAGGGCGAGGGCCTGCAGTACCACGAGCCCCCGTTCCGCGCCCCCATCTTCCGTGAGGGTCTCACCGTCTTGAATCAGCCGGCACGCCAGCGGTGCGGCGCGCCGCACGGCTTCGCGGGCTTCGGCGGTGGGAACCAGTAGCAGCATGTCGAGCGCATGAAACAGGTCCGCGCCGGGCCACGAGCCGTCCGCCTGTTGGCGCGCCAGGACCTGCGCCGAGGCTTGGGCGGCCCGCTCGCGGAGGTCCAGGGGCGCCAGGGCGACGGCGCCCAGCGCGAAGAACACCAGGTTGGGCGACCAGGTCCCGGCCCATTCCGACCAGATCCCCGGGATATCCAGCAGGCTGGCGACGTGCCGGCGCACGCCATCCCGGCGGTCCTCACCGGCGCGGATCACGGTGCGGAGGGCGAAACAGCTCGCGGCAAACCGGGCGTGCTGCTCTTCGTTGACGACGGCCCCGGTCGGAAACCGGGCCGGCGCGATCGGCTGCTCGGTGGGCCCCGCGGAGAAGAACCCGCCCACGTAATGGCTGCACCATTGTCGCTCGTGCAGGTAGGGTCGGCAGCCCTCGCCGAAGACGCGGCCCGGCTGGTCCTGCTGCCGCAGGATGAACCCCACCATGCGTACCACGCCGGCGTTGTCCATCGGGGCTTCGAGCTGGAGCAACTCCCAGGCGCCCCACGCCGTGGGCACGAGCGCGCCGTCCAGGCTGCCGTTCATGCGGGTCTTGAGGCGACACTCGCGGATCAAGTGCTCCGCCAGCGCCGCGTCGCCCGGAGCCTCCCGGTGGAGCAGTCGCCGCGCCAGCCGGCCGGCGCGGGTGTTCTGGTCCCGGAAAAACTCCCACAGGCGGTCGCGTACCACCGAGCGCTCGCGGCTCTGCGTCGCCGCCATGCCCACCTCCTTCCGACTTGTCCCGCGGCACAAGGGACCGCATTCTCGGGATGGACCGCCCCAACCTCCGGGGCGGGGACGACCTCCGTCAACGGCTCAAAGATGGCGGATGACTGATCCCCTCGCCACTCGACTGGCCGCGTCCGCCGCGGTATGCTTATGGCCAAGCGGACATGACCAGGACAGCGCTGAATTCGGCCAACGCGAATCATCCGCCGCTCGGCGGGAGGCTACCGGTCTAGTCGGAATCGTTGGACTGGTCGCGTGACCGCCCGCTGGATTCCTCGGCGGGCTTGTTGTTTGTGGTACCCTCTGCCGCTTCTGCCGCTTCTGCGGTCCCTCCCGCGGGGCGGTGGGTGGCAGGGGGCAGTGGGGTGTAGCTCAATTGGCAGAGCGCCCGGCTGTTAACCGGGAGGTTGGTGGTTCGACTCCACCCGCCCCAGTTCCCTGCGTTCATGCCGTGCTGCGGTTGTCATGCGGCCACGTTGCGATGCCACGCCGCCGCTGTTCGCCGGCCCGGCCCACATTACCTTACTGACCAGCGAAGCGGAGCGTAGCAGGACGAGCCCGAGGGCGTGCCCTCGGGCTTCTTGCTCTGCTACCTCGCCCGCCACAGCGCGCGCAGATCTGCCGATGTCCGGTAGACGCCGCGCGCCACCACCGCCTCGATGCTCCGCGTGTTCTTGATGTCGTCCAGGGGGCTCGCGGCGAGAATCACGAAATCCGCCACCCCCCCGTCCCGCACCACGCCAATCGAGTCCACGCCGAGGAGCCGCGCCGCGTCACGGGTGGCCGCGAACAGGGCATCGCGCGGCGCCAGCCCGGCGCTCACCAACAGGGCCAGCTCCTCGTGCAGGCTGGCCCCGGGCGGCAGCAGTTGGTTGGGCGCATCGCTGCCGGCGGCGATCAGGCCGCCCAGCCGGTGGTAGGCGCGGACGAACCGGTCCTGCACCGGGCGGGACCGGCGGAACGCCACGTAATCGTCGAACCCGAGTCGCGCGCGGGCGATGAGATCGGGGACGTCCCACGCTTCCTGAACCGACGGAGGGACACCGGTCAGGTCCAGGGTCACGAGGTAGGTGCTGTCCTCCAGGTGCGCCCATATCTCGTGCAGCGCGAGCGTCGGGACGATGGCCACGCCCGCCTGCTTGAGCGCTTCGGCCGTGCGCTGGAGCGCCGCCGGGTCCAGCGTCGCCCACCCGCGTTCCACCAGGTTCCAGCCTCGGAAGAAGTCGTCGTGCGCCTGGAAGTACAGCGTGGGATCGGCGACGATGGCCTCCACCACCCCGGTCGCATGCTCGATCGCCCGGATGCCCATACCGGCAGCCCGGACGGCGTCCACCTTCCCCAGATGACCGGTGACGGGCAGCGACACCGTGGACGCTTCGTCAATGATCGCGGCGAGCCGCGCGGAATCGATCCTGGTGTACACCTTGGCCTGGGTGGCGTCGATCAGCGCGCGCGCGTCCACCGCCCGGCGGGCGGCATCCTCCGTGGCCGTGGCCGTGGCGGTGCGCCAGGTGGCCGGGGTGCCGTCGATCATGGCGCCGGAGATATAGAGCCGGGGGCCGGGGACGGCTCCCAGCGAGGTCGCTTCGCGCAGCGCCACGATGCTGTCCTGCTGGCCGCCCACGTCGCGCACCGCCGTGACGCCGTACGCCAGGAAGCGGGGCAAGGTCCAGCGCTCGGCGTGGGCGTGGGCGTCGATCAGGCCCGGAATGATCCAGGTGCCCTCCGCGCGGACCAGGGCGGCCCCCCGAGGCACCTTGACCGCATCCGGCGGACCGGCGCGCTCGATGTGCCCGGACGAAGTGACGATGATGACCGCGTCCCGGACCGGCGGCGCACCGGTGCCGTCCCAAAGCGTGGCGCCCACGTATGCGATCTTGCCCTTTCCTGGGTTGCAGGCGGTTAGCAGCAGGACCAACAAGGATGCCGCGTAACTAGTACCCGGGTGCGCAACTACCGCGAAGTATTCACCGCAGAGATCGCGGAGACCGCAGAGATGAGCGTGAACGGTCTTAACCATCGTCTCGGGATGTATGATCATGGATAATCTTCCACGCCTTCCCGGTACGTCGAAGCACCAGCGTGAACGGCCCGCTGCTCGTGACCGAGTCTCCGCGAAACAACACGTAGCGCGCCGTCGCCAGGAGGTAATCCTTGCTCAACGCCCGTGCCTCCACCTCCTCGAACCGGAGCGAGTCGCGGGCTGCCCCCGGCGCGAATGCGGGCTCGTAGTGGCGCCGGATCCACTCGAATCCGCGTTGCGCGTGTCCCTCCGAGACGAACGTGGTGGTGGACTCCGCGGCGTAATCCCCGACGAACGTCGCAAAATCGCCCCGGTTCCAGGCGGCGCCGGAGCTGGTCAAGAGCTGGGTCACGAGGGGCGTCGGGTCAGGAACCCCCTGATCCCGGCAGGCCAAAACGACAAAGAAGAAGGGTACCGTGGCGAGCGCACCCTTCCCCCATCGCCTCACGTCCGGCTCGGGGCGAGGCTCAGCGCCGCCTACGCCGCGAAGCCTTCTTCGAGCGCCGCTTGGCGGATCGCTTCTTGGCCTTCTTCGCGGCCTTCTTCTTGGGAGCCTTCTTCTTCGCCTTCCGGGCCGCCTTTTTCTTGGCCGGACGCTTCTTGGCCGGCTTCGGGGCCGCGGGCCTCATGGGCGCCGGCGAGGCCGGAGGCGTCGGCGCGGGCGTCGACCAGATCGGCGGCGGAGACTGCTCCGGCGGTCTTACCGGCGGAGTGAGCGGCATCGGATCCCACATGCCGGGTCCGCCGCTGAGGTCAGTAGTGAGGCTCATGTCGTCATCCCTCCGGTCAGTGACCAGTGCGTACCGAGTTGAGGTATAGATGCTATCTCTGCGCGGGCCCGGCGCAAGAGGCCACGCAGAGGCGGGAGAAACGGCAGGGGCGGCAGAAGCGGCACCGGGGTGAGTCGTCTCCGGCCTCCGCCGCCTCTCCGGCCTCTGCCGCGGCGCGCACGCGCAAGCTTGACACCGCCCCGGCGGCGCCTGTAACGTAACCTGGCATATCTCTCGGTCTGGTCTACAGTTACGACCCCTCAGCGGGATAGGGATTGGCGGGCGATGGACACCCTGCACCGAGTGGGAGTTCTGGGTCTTGCCCTCAGCCTGGCGACGGTCCCGGGTGCGGGGGCCCAAGCGGTTGCTGAGCTTGAAGTACTGCCCCCGACCGTGACGCTTCAGGTTGGGCAGCGCCAGGGGGTTGTGGCCACGGCGTACGACGCGCGCAGCAACGTGTTGCCGTCGGTCCGGATTACGTGGTCGAGCACCAACCTCGCGGTGGCGCGGGTGGATCCGGATACCCGCCAGCCGGGTGTCGCCACCATCATCGGCGTGGCCCCCGGAATCGCCCTGATCGAGGCCGAGGCCGGCGGGCGCAAGGGCACGGTGCAGGTCCAGGTGGGGGGCGCGGGGGGGGTGGCCCCTCCAGTGACGCAGCCGGGCGCGGTCGCCAGCACGGCGGTCGCGCTGCGGGTGGATCCTAATTCGGTCTACTTACTTCCCTCGGAGGACGCGCGGCTGAGCGTCAGCTTCCTCCAGGCGGACGGCTCGGCGGCCGCGGCGATGCCGGTGACCTGGCGGTCGCTGAGCGAGACCGTAGCCAGCATCGGGCCGGACGGCACGCTCGTCGGCATTTCCCCCGGCCAGGGCGTGGTAGAAGCGCGCACCGCCACCGGACTCGTGGCGCGCGCCACGGTATTTGTCGCCACCGCGCCGTTCGCGTTCGGTGTGGACGCATTGTCGCTCGCGCCCGGTGAGCAAGACACCGTGCCGGTGGTGGTCCCCAGCCAGGGCAACCGCCGCGTCGCCACCAGGGGGCTGACCTGGACCTCGACCAACCCAGCCGTTGCGACGGTGACGCCGCTAGGCATCGCCGTGGGCGTGAGCGCCGGACAGGGGGAGATCATCGCGAGCGGGTTTGGGCAAACCGCCCGGCTGCCGGTGGTGGTGCACCGGGCCGTCGAGACCATGGGCGTGAACCCCGCCCAGGGCATGCTCACGGTACCCGTGAGCGGCACCGTCGCGGTGGGCGCCGACGCGTACGCCGCGGACGGCTCCCCCATACCGGAGGCGCCGTTCACCTGGCGGGTGGCGGACACCACCGTGGCCGGGTACGACTCGGGCACGAAGCTGCTCCGCGGCAAAAGGATCGGGCGCACCCGGCTGACGGTGCAGGGCCCCGGGAGGGGCCTCGAAGCCAGCTGGACGGTGGACGTCGTGGCGGGCGGGCTGGGGCTTACGCCCGGCCGGTTGGGCCTGATCCCGGGCGAGCGCAAGAGCGTGAGCGCCTCGTTCGTGGGCACTATCCAGGGAGCGGCGCTGGGCTACGCGCGGGTGGTCGGCACCACGGCCTGGGGCAAGGCGGACACGGTGGACGTGTACGTGCAGGCCGAGATCGTGGTGACCTCGACCCGGCGGGGCAACGTGCCTACGCTCTACGCCTTCGATCGGGCATCCCCCAGCCGATTCACTGCACTCACGCAGGACACGACCGCCGCCCAGACGGATCCGGCTCCTTCGCCCGACGGCTCGCGCATCGCCTACGTCACCGATCGCGACGGGAACGCCGAGATCTACGTGATGAACGCGGACGGCTCGAATCCGAGGCGCCTGACCAACACGGCGGCCGCGGAGGGCTCACCGGCCTGGACCCCGGACGGGTCCAGGATCGTGTACGCCTCCAACGCCGCCGATGGGACCACCGCCACGTTCCACATCTGGATGCTGAACGCCGATGGGTCGAGCCCGCGGCAACTGACGCAGGGAGCGCACAGCAATTTCCAGCCTGCGGTCTCCCCCGACGGCGGAACCGTCGCGTTCACCACCGACCGGGACGGCAACTACAACATCTATCTGATGGGCATCGATGGCTCGAATCAGCGCCAGTTCACCCGGGCGCCGGCCCCCGAGACCAATTCGGTGTGGTTGGCGGACGGCCAGCTCGCGTACCTGTTGCAGGAGCCGGGCCGCACGCTCACCAGCCGGGTGATGCGGGCCACCGTGTCCACCGGCGAAGCCGTGCCGATCTCGCCCCAGGGGCTCGCCGTCAGCGATTTCGACGTGTCCAAGGCCGGTGACCTGATGGCACTGGTCGTCACCCAGTTCGGGCGCGGCGGCAGCGTCTCACAGAAGCTGTATCTGTGGGCACTCAATGCGGCGGGCGCCGTGCCGACCGAGGTGCCGCCCGCGCGTTCGCAGGACCGGCTCACCTCGCCGGCGTTCCGCAAGTAAGCCAGTCCTCGGCGGGATCCTTCGGCACCATGAAGGCGCTGGTCCTGCGCGGGCACGGCGATCTGACCCGGCTGGCGATCGCCGACGTCCCGGCGCCTGCCATCATGGGCCCCCGGCAAGTGCTCATCCGGTTGCGTGCGGCGGCCCTCAATCATCTCGACCTCTGGACCATGCGCGGCCTGCCCGGGCTCTCGCTCCAGTTTCCTCACATCCTGGGCGGCGACGGCGCCGGAGAAGTGGAGGCGGTGGGGTCCGACGTGACCGCCGTGCGGCCGGGAGACAAGGTGATGATCAATCCCGGCGTTGCCTGCTACCACTGCGAAACGTGCGATGCCGGCGAGCATTCGCTGTGCCCCGAGTACCAGCTCCTCGGTGAGCATCTGCCGGGTACGCTCGCCGAGTACCTCGTGGTACCCGAGCAAAACGTTCGGCGCATCCCCGATCCACCGGCACCGCACCCCCCAATCACCTGGCGGGAAGCGGCCGCATTCTCGCTGGTGACGCTCACGGCATGGCGGATGCTGATCACGCGGGCACGGCTTCGGCCCGGCGAGGTGGTGCTGATCTGGGGAGTGGGCGGCGGGGTATCCGGCGCGGCGCTCAAGATCGCCAAGCTCACCGGAGCGCTGGCGATCGTGACCTCCTCCAGCGAGGCCAAGCTGGAGGCGGCTCGCGGGCTCGGCGCCGACGTCACGCTCAATCACACCCAGGTGGACGTCGCCAAGGAAGTCCGCGCAGTCACGGAGAAGCGGGGCGCGGATGTGGTGGTGGAGAACGTGGGGGAGGCGACCTGGGAACAGTCCTTGCGCGCGTTGGCCAAGCGGGGACGGCTGGTCAGCTGCGGCGCGACCACGGGCCCGCGGGTGGTGACCGATGTCCGGCGGATGTTCTGGCATCAGCACACCATCATGGGGTCTACCATGGGGAACCTCGCGGAGTACCGCGAGATCGTGCGGCTGCTGGGACAGGGACACCTCCGGCCGACGGTGGACGCCGCCTTCTCGCTGGCCGACGGGATCAGGGCGATGGAACGGTTGGACCGGGGGGAGCAAATGGGGAAGATTGTGCTAGACGTTTGAGCCGTAAACGGTGAGGAGTGCGCGGTGTGCGAGGTGGTCCGACCCGGCCCCAGGCACAGGGAAGCGCCGTTACTACCCCGCGTACCGCTCACCGGTCATGTTTCTGGTGAGCAACACCGTGGGCGCCGCCGGGCCAAACACCGGCGTGCCGTTGGGTGCGTGAATCGCGCCCACCACGTGACCGTCCTCGAACAAGGCATACGCAGCGGGCGTGGCACGCTCCAGCCGCAGACGTGCGCGGGCCCGCTCGATGCGCGTCGTGATCGCAATGACCGGGTCCCGCGCCGCGAAGCCGCCGTCATCTTCCTGCCAAGGAATGGCCGTCATAGTTCCACCTCAGCACATCGCTGCTCTCTGAGGTGTTAGATGCCCGGTGGGCCGGATTGGTCGCGGCCCCTTCTCCGAGCGTTGCCATACCGCCCCACGTGAGATATCCG